>NZ_JBXFWG010000071.1:0-14824 GCF_056854535.1 Stenotrophomonas sp. STEN054
TTGGGGGGGGGGGGGGGGCGGCGCGCCCCCCCGCCCCACCCGCGGGGGGGGTGGGGGCGGGGCGCGGCGCCCCCCCCCCCCCCCGGGGGCCCGTTGGCCCCGCCCGGGCCCCCCCCCGGCGAGCGCAGCGGCGCCGTGCAGACCTCAGGCCAGGTTGAAACCGGCGCTGCGCGCCAGGCCGTCGAAATCCGGGAAGGACGTGGCGACGTTGGCGATGTCGTTGATGCGCACTTCGCCGCCGCTGATCTGGCCGGCAATGGCGAACGCCATGGCAATGCGGTGGTCACCATGGCTTTCGATGGTGCCGCTGCCTAGGGCGATGCCCCCATGCAGCGTGGCGCCGTCGTCGGTTTCATCCACCTGCATGCCCAGCGCGCGCAGGCCGGTGGCCATCGCGGCGAGGCGATCCGATTCCTTCACCCGCAGCTCGGCCGCGCCGGTCACCACGGTCTGGCCTTCGGCCGCGGCAGCTGCCACGAACAGGGCCGGGAATTCGTCGATCATGTCCGGCACAAGCGCTTCGGGAATGCGCGCGCCCTTCAGCGGGGCATGGCGCACCACCAGATCGGCCACCGGTTCACCACCCTGCTCGGCCGGGTTTTCTTCGGTGATGTCCGCGCCCATCAGGCGCAGCGCGTGCAGCAGGCCGGTGCGGCGCGGGTTGAGGCCAACCTGCTTCAGTCGCAGCTCCGAACCCGGGATGATGCTGGCGGCGACCAGGAAGAATGCGGCCGAGGAGAAATCGGCCGGCACCACGATGTCGGTGGCGCGCAGGCGCTGGCCGCCGCGCAGGCGGGCCTTGCCCGGCGAGAATTCGATGTCCACGCCGAACGCCGAGAGCATGCGCTCGGTGTAATCGCGGGTCGGGTGCGGTTCGACGACGCTGGTTTCGCCCTGTGCATACAGGCCGGCCAGCAGCACGGCGGACTTCACCTGCGCGCTGGCCACCGGCGAGGCGAAATCGATTCCCTGCAGCGACTGGCCGCCATGCACGTGCAGCGGCGGGGTGCCATCGCTTTCGGTGTCGATTTTCGCGCCCATCTGCGACAGCGGGCCGGTCACACGGCGCATCGGACGGCCGGACAGCGATTCATCGCCGACCAGGGTGCAGTCGAATGCCTGACCCGCCAGCAGGCCAGCCAGCAGGCGCATGCCGGTGCCTGCGTTGCCGCAGTCCAGCGGCGCGCTGGGCGCCTTGAGGCCATCGATGCCGACACCGTGCACGACGCGCTGCGAGGCACTGGGGGTTTCAATACGCACGCCGAGCTGGCTGAAGATGCGCGCGGTGGCGCGGGTGTCTTCGCCTTCCAGGAAGCCCTCGATATGCGAGGTGCCATCGGCCAGTGCGGCAAACATCACCGAGCGGTGCGAGACCGACTTGTCGCCGGGAATGGTCAGGCTGCCCTGCAGCGGCTGGCCCTTGCGGGCAATCCAGTGTTGCGCGTTGCTCATCGTTCGATCATTCCTAAACGCCGGCACGCCGGCGGTGCATCAAAGGGCGCGGCACGCGGCCGCAACGGCAATCAGGGCACGGCCACCGGGTAGGAACCCAGCACCTTGATCTGCGCCGAGTGCGCTGCCAGCTCGGCCAGCGCGGCCTGCATCGGCGCGTCGTCGATATGGCCGGCCAGGTCGATGAAGAAACCGTATTCCCACTTGCCATGGTGCGACGGGCGCGACTCGATGCGGTTCATGCTGATGCCATGGCGGGCGAACGGGCTGAGCACATCGAACAGCGCGCCGGGCTTGTCATGGATGAACACCAGTACCGAGGTGCGGTCGTGGCCGGAAGTCGGGAAGATGTTGCGGCCCACCACCAGGAAACGGGTGGTGTTGTCGGCATCGTTCTGGATGGGCTTGGTGACGACCTTCTTCAGGCCGTACACGTGACCGGCACTCTCGCCACCGATGGCGGCAGCGTCGTCGGCATTGCGCGCACGGCGCGCGCCTTCGGCGTTGCTGGCGACCGGGATCTTCTCGGCCTTCGGCAGGTTGGCGCGCATCCACGCCGAGGTCTGCATGAAGGACTGCGGATGGCCGTAAACGCGCTCGATGTCTTCCAGGCGACCACTGCGCGACATCAGGTACTGCTGCACGCGCAGTTCCACTTCACCGCAGATCTTCAGGTTGGAGGTGAGGAACATGTCCAGTGTGATCTGGATGGTGCCCTGCCCCGAATTCTCCACCGGTACCACGCCAAAATCGGCGCTGCCCGCTTCCACTTCCTGGAACACTTCTTCGATGCTGGCCATCGGCAGGCCCATCGCCGAGCGGCCGAAGTGCTTGAGCACGGCCTGCTGGCTGAACGTGCCTTCCGGGCCGAGGTAGCCGATCTTCAGCGGTTCCTGCTGGGCCAGGCAGGCCGACATGATTTCGCGGTAGACGTGCACCAGCACTTCATCGCTGAGCGGGCCTTCGTTGCGGTCCACCACCATGCGCAGCACCTGCGCTTCGCGCTCGGGGCGGTAGTAATCGACGGCGGCGGCGAGCTTGCCCTTCGCCTTGCCGACCTGGTGGGCGAACTGCGCGCGCTCGGCGATCAGGCTCTGGATGTCACGGTCGATCTGGTCGATCTTCGAGCGCACATCGGCCAGCGCCAGCGGCGCCTGGGTCGGCACCGGGGTGGTCTTGGACGCGGCCTTGCCCTTCGGCGCGGCGGCGGCCTTGGCGGACTCGCCCTTCTTCGGCGACTTCTTGCTGGGTTTGCTTGCCATCGGAATTCCTTGTTGCGGGGCACGCGCCCGACGGTGCGCGCCGTTCATTGCTCAGCCGTTGCGCTGCTGGAAATCGGCCATGAAGGCGACCAGCGCCTCGGCCCCGGCCAGCGGCATGGCGTTGTACAGCGAGGCGCGGATGCCACCGACCACCTTGTGGCCCTTCAGGGCCAGCAGGCCCGCGGCCTTCGCTTCGGCCACGAAGCGGGCATCGAGATCGGCGTTGGGCAGGAAGAACGGGATGTTCATCCGCGAGCGCGCCGAGTGCGCGACTTCGTTGCGATAGAAGCCGCCGGAGGCATCGATGGCGCCGTACACCAGCGCGGCCTTGGCGGCATTGCGCTTGGCGAACTCGACCACGCCGCCTTCGGCCAGCATCCACTTGAACACCAGGCCGGCCAGGTACCAGTTCCAGGTCGGCGGGGTGTTGAGCATCGAATCGCGGGCGACGTGCGAGCGGTAATCGAAGATGTCCGCGCGGGCCTGGCCGCTGCGCTCGAGCAGGTCGCGCCGGATGATCATCACCGCGATGCCGACCGGGCCCAGGTTCTTCTGCGCGCCGGCATAGATGACGCCATAGCGGCGCACATCCAGCGGTTCGCTGGCGATGGACGAACTGAAATCGGCCACCAGCGGGACGTCACCGGTGTCGGGCACATCACGGAACTCAACGCCGTGGATGGTCTCGTTGGCGGTGATGTGCACGTAGGCGGCATCGTTGGAAAGCTGCCAGCTGCTGCGCTCGGGCAGTTCGCGGTAGCCATTGGCTTCGCTGCTGGCGGCGATGTTGACGTCCACGTAGGGGCTGGCCTGCTTGACCGCGGTCTTTCCCCAGTGGCCGCTGACGACGTAGTCGGCACGCTGGCCGGCCTGGGCGAAGTTGAGCGGGATGAGCGCCTGCTGGGTGGTGGCTCCGCCGGGCAGGAACAGCACGGCGTAGTCGTCGGGGATATCGAGCAGGCGGCGCAGGTCGGCCTCGGCCTCGGCCGCCACGGACATGAATTCCGGGCCGCGATGGCTCATTTCCACGATCGAGGCGCCGGCACCGTGCCAGTCCAGCATTTCCGCCTGCGCCTGGCGCAGGACCGATTCCGGCAGGGTTGCAGGGCCGGCACTGAAGTTGAACGCGCGCGTCATGTGACACCTGTGGGGCAAGACCCCTAGTATGCCGCAGCGCACCAGCCTTGCGGCCTGGTGCGGCAAGGGAAATTTGGTTTCATTGGTATCCATTTACCCGCACGGCTTTGGTAGCCGCCAACCTTGGTTGGCGTGCGCCG
Organism: Stenotrophomonas sp. STEN054; assembly: GCF_056854535.1. Classification (NCBI taxonomy): domain Bacteria; kingdom Pseudomonadati; phylum Pseudomonadota; class Gammaproteobacteria; order Lysobacterales; family Lysobacteraceae; genus Stenotrophomonas; species Stenotrophomonas sp. STEN054. The sequence goes on from NZ_JBXFWG010000071.1 coordinate 3,992, forward strand.
CAAGGCGTCATGGATGCGGAGGGGCAACGCCGGTAGCGCCGGGCCATGCCCGGCGGATGCAGATCAGCGCGCGCCGAACCAGAGCAGCAGGCTGAGCACGCCGGCCAGCGCCACGGCACTGACCAGCAGCCACGGCCAGCGCCGCACGCGGCGCGGGGCCACCGGCGCGTCCGCCACCTGCTCGGCATCCTGGCTGGCATCGTCCTCGGCCGGCAGCGGGCGCCGGCGCGGATCGTGCGGGACTTCCAGCACGAAACGGTGCTGGCCATCAAAGACCACTTGGTCGCCCGGCTGCAGCCAGCAGTGGCGCACGGCCACGCCGTTGACCCGGGTGCCATCGGCACTGCCCAGGTCGCGCAGCAGTACACGATCGCCATGCACTTCCACCCGTGCGTGCTGCTCGGCAAAGGCAGGGTCGTCGATCTCGATATCAACATCGCCGCCACGGCCCACCAGGCGCGGGCGCGACAGGGTGTAGCTGCGGCCATGGTGCAGGCCGCCGACACCGCGCAACAGGCGCTGCTCATCGGCGATGCCATCACTGGCCGGCGATGGCGAGGGTGCCTGCAGCAGGCTCTCGACCTCACCCTGCAGGACCATCTCGACGCCATCCACATACACCGCATCGCCTGCACGCAGCAGGGCCATGCGCCGCACCGGGCGACCGTTCACGTGGATGCTGCGGATGCCGTTGCCGACCTGCAGCCACAGGCCGCGGTCGTCCATGCAGAACTGGGCCAGCAGCAGCGCGCCATGGCCTGGATCACCCAGCCGCACGCTGCCGTTTGCCTGGCGCACGATGCGCTGCACCCCGGGCCGCAGGGGCTGGTCGGGCTGTTGTTGTTGACTGAAGTGAACAAGCAGGTTCTGCACGCGGCGCAGACTAGCAGGTTGCTCGCCAACGCAGAAGAACCGGCGACGGGCGCTTGGCGTGGCGCCCGCCGATGCGCACAATGGCCGCCCTCTTTGATATCCCCGCCCAGCGCCAGGAGCCTGCATGTCCACCATCGATGTCCGCCACGCCCACGCCCTGCCCGATGCACAGGCCCGCGAGGCGATCGAACAGGTTGCCGCCAAGCTGGGCGAGCGCTTCGGCCTCAAGTCCAGCTGGGCCGCCGACGTACTGAACTTCAGCGGCAGCGGCGTGGACGGCGCCATCGAGCTGCACCCGGGTGCCGTGCGCGTGACCGCCAAGCTGGGCTTCCTGCTGTCGGCCATGAAGGGCATGGTGGAAACCGAGATCCAGCGCGTGCTTAAGGAAAAGCTGGGCTGAACCCAGGCAGCGGCCATCACGGCCCTGCAACGTTCGTGCGCGCTACTCTCGGGGGCAGGTCCAACTCCCCCGGGAAGCGCAATGAACCAGTACGAGAATGACGACCGCCGCGACGACGACGCTTCGTTCGGCGAACAGGCCGAGCGCTTTTCGCGCAAGTTCAGCAATTCGGCGCAGCAGGTCTGGCTGGCCGGCTTGGGTGCACTGGGCCGCGCGCAGGCCGAGGGCAGCCGCTTCTTCGATGGCCTGGTGAAGGAAGGCGAAGCCTGGGAATCCCGCCGCCGCGAACGCAGCGGTGAGCAGGGCCCGGGCTGGCGCGACAACGTGGAGACCTCCCTCGACGAGGCTCGCGAAAAGGCCTCCGGCACCTGGAACAAGGTGGAGAAGGCCTTCGACGAGCAGGTGCAGGGCGTGCTCAAGCGCCTGCATGTCCCCACTGCCGATGACGTAGCCGCACTCGAAGCCCGCCTCGATGCCCTGCATGCGCGCCTGGCCAAGCTGGAGAACCGCGCGGCCTCGGGCAGTGATTCGCCGGCGCCGGGCAGCCACCAATCGCCCGGCAGCGTGCCCTGACCCTCGATTGTTGCAATGCAATAAAAATTCGCTGACAATCGCGAGAAACCCGCCAATCGCTTCGGCTGCCGTTTGTTCCCTCCCCTCACGGCTTCCGGATTGGCGGGTTTTTTCGTGCCTGCGCCACGCAGATCTGCGGGCTGCATCACAATTCATGTCGGGAAGGCCCTGACGCAATATGACTTCGTGGCCTTTACACTGTCGTCTTCCGTTTTCGCCCCTTCCGCTCCCTTCTGCATGCTCCCTTGGATTCTGGCCCTGCTGTCGGCCCTGCTTACCTGCACCCTGGCAATCGTCTATCTGTGGTGGGTCAAGCGGCGGCGAACGGAAATGCAACTGGGACTGCAGGCCCTGGCGGGCATGCATTGGCGCGAATTCTCGACACTGATCAAGCGGATGCTGAGCGAGCGGCGCGGCCTGCGCGAAGTGGCCGACCCGACCGACGAAGTGCGCGAGCCGAGCAGTGATTTCCTGCTCAGCGATGGCCCCAATACCTGGCTGGTCTCCTGCAAGCACGGGCTTGCCTACCGCATCGGTACGGCCGCGGTGAACGAGCTGGGCGCGGTCGCGCGCCTGGGCGGCGCCAAGGGCGGCCTGCTGATTACTGAGGGCCGGGTCGAGCGTGATGGCCTTGCTGCCGCTGAGAAACAATCTGTCGAAGTGCTGGATGGCCGGCGCCTGTGGCCGCTGCTGCAGCCCTACCTGCCGGCGGAAATCGAATCGCGCGTACGTGCGACGGCTCGCCACGAGGCACTGCGCCGTATTGCTATTTCCGCGCTGGGTGCGGTGACCCTGGGCCTGCTGGTCGGGCTGGGCCTGCAGGGCCTGCATGTGGAAACCAATGCAGTCGACAGCACGCCGCCGCCCGCGGCAGCCGCACCGGCACCGGTCGCCCCGGACGTGCAACCGGACGTGCAGCCGGCGGCAGCGCCGGTGGCAGACGCGGAGGACGTGGCTGCGCCGGCGACTCCGGCCGAGGCAGCGCCTGCTGCGCCCGCCGACAACGGCCGCAACGAACTCAATCCCGATATCGCGACCCTGGACCGTTACCAGGCCGAACTGGCACGCGCGCTGGCCCACCAGCCCGGTATCGCCAGCGGCGTCTGGCTGACCCGGCAGACCCTCGCCATCAACCGCACCGGCGAGCTGGAGGCGGTATGGCCGCGGGTCTGCCAGGAAGTGCTGCGCTACCCCGCCCTGCGCAATGTGCGCGTGCAGCTCAACGCGCGCCCGGGCGTGGATGAGCCGGTGCGTTGGCGGCAGTGCGCTACGTATTGATGGGGCGGCATCCACGCGTGGCGTGTATCTGCAGATGGGTCGCACGCATCGGGTAGTCCCGGCGGGGACAGGGTAGATCCACGCCATGCGTGGATTCGATCCTAGCGCGCGCCCGGCGCGAAGCGCGCCACCAGGTCCCAGGCATCGCCCAGGAACATCTGCCGCACGCGGGTGATGGGTTGGTCGCCGCGCCAGGTCAGGCGCTCGATCACCAGGCAGGCGGTGCCTGGCTTCACGTCCAGCAGCCTGGCCGAGGCCGCGTCCGCGCCACAGGCGCTGATGCGGTGCTGGGCGCGGGTCCAGGACACGTTCTGCAGCAGCCAGCTGCCCGGCGCGGTGGTATTGAAATCGATCTCCAGCACCTCGGGCACGCCCACCGGGCTGATCAGGCGGTGCTCCAGCGCCAGCGGCCGGCCATCGGCCAGATGCAGGCAGCGCATCGCCAGCAACGGCCCGCTGCCGGCCAGCTCAACTTCGCCGGCATTGCCCGGCTCGGCCAGGCGCAGTTCGCGCTGCAGCAGCCGATAGGCGTACTGGTGGCCACGCGAGCCGACTTCCATGGCGATATCAGGAATCTCCAGCGCCACCTGTTCCAGGTGCGGAGGCTGCCGCGCCACGAACGAACCGGCACGACGGCGGCGTTCGATCATGCCGCTCTCGGCCAGCGCGGTCAGCACCTTGTTCACCGTCATCCGCGAGCAGCCGTACTGCTCCATCAGCTCGTGCTCGTACGGGATGCGGAAACCCGGCGCCCACTCTCCACTGAGGATGCGGCTTTCCAGATCGCTGCGGATACGCTGGTTGAGCGTGGCGGACTTGCTGGCCTTCACGGGTGTGGGGATTCTCGATAAGAGGGAGGCGGTCAGCCCAGCACGCCACGCAGGGCAGCGGCGAAGGCGGTGGTGATCGCCTCGCGCTGCAGGTGGCGGCCGTCGGCCACGACCTGGCGGCCCTGGCGCCAGACCGAACGCAGCGCGCCATTACGTGCAGCGAAGACCCAGCTGTCAAGCCATGCGTCATTCTGTCGCGCCTGCAGCGCCGGGTGTGCGGGGTCCAGTTCAAGCAGATCGGCGCTGGCCCCGACCTGCAGGCCCGCGGCCACGCCCAGCGCCTGGGCGCCACCCTGCAGCGCACCTTCGAACAGGAAGCGGCCGCTGCTGCGGGTGGCATCCGGGGCGAGGACGTTGCGCCCGCGCAGCGCCAGGCGCTGGCCATACTCAAGCAGGCGCAGCTCCTCGGCGGCATCGATCAGCACGTTGGAATCCGAGCCGACACCGAAGCGGCCGCCCTCGCGCGCGAACGCCTGCATCGGGAACAGGCCATCGCCGAGGTTGGCCTCGGTGATCGGGCACAGCCCGGCCACGGCCTTGCTGGCCACCATCTGCGCACGCTCGGCATCGGTGATGTGGGTGGCGTGCACCAGGCACCAGCGCTCATCGACGGCAGCGTTTTCGTACAGCCACTGCACCGGCCGCTGGCCACTCCAGGCCAGGCAGGCCTCGACCTCGCGCACCTGCTCGGCAATGTGGATGTGCACCGGGCCGGTGGTCAGCGGCAGCAGGGCATCCAGTTCCTCACCGGTGACCGCGCGCAGGCTGTGCGGGGCAATGCCCAGCACAGCGTCGGGCAGCGTGGCCAGTGCGGTCTTCGCTCCTTGCAGCAGCCGCGCGAACCCGTCCACATCGTGGATCAGCCGGCGCTGCGCGGGATTCGGCGGTGCGCCACCGAAATCGGCGTGGGCGTAGAACACCGGCAGCAGGGTCAGGCCGATGCCGGTCTGCTCGGCGGCGGCGGCGATGCGCGCGCTCATCTCGGCCGGGTCGGCATGCGGCTGGCCGTCGGCCTGGTGGTGCAGGTAATGGAACTCGCCGACGCGGGTGAAGCCGCTCTCCAGCATTTCCATATAGGCCTGTGCGGCGATGGCCTGCACCGCCTCCGGGCGCAGGTGGGCCAGGAAGCGGTACATCAGCTCGCGCCAGCTCCAGAAACTGTCGCCGTCGCCGCCGCCGATCTCGGTCAGGCCGGCCATGCCGCGCTGGAAGGCGTGGCTGTGCAGGTTGGGAAGGCCCGGCAGCAGCAGGCCAACGCGGGTGTCACCGTCCTGCGCGCCCTGCCCCGTTTCAATGCGGGCGATGCGGCCGCCCTGCACCTGCAGGCGCACGTCGCGCGCCCAGCCCTCGGCCAGCAGGGCGTGGGTGGCGTGAAAACTCTGCGGGGAACGCGAATGGGACATGGCTGGACAACCCGAAATGGACGCCTATATTGTATAGACATATAAGCACAGCCGCGTTGTGGATGCCATGCACGTCGATACCCTCTGGTCCAACGTCAACCTGATGACCCTCGATGGCGAGGGCCTGGGTGTCATCACCGATGGCGTGGTGGCCTGCGCCGGGGGCCGCATCGTCCACGTCGGCCCGGCCGGCAGCGATGCGCACCTGCAGCCGACCACCCGCATCGATGGCGAAGGCCGCTGGATCTCGCCGGGCCTGGTCGACTGCCACACCCACCTGGTCTACGCCGGCAACCGCGCCAATGAGTTCGAGCAGCGCCTGCAGGGCGTCAGCTATGCCGACATCGCCCGCGCCGGCGGCGGCATCGTCTCCACCGTGCGCGCCACCCGCGCCGCCTCGCCGCAGCAGCTGGCCAACGAGAGCCGCCCGCGCCTGCTGGCGATGCGCGCCGAAGGCATCACCACGGTCGAGATCAAATCCGGCTACGGCCTGACCCTGGACGACGAGCGCAAGCAGCTGCAGGTGGCCCGCGCACTCGGCGAGGAATGCCGGGTGAACGTGGTGCCGACCTTCCTTGGCGCGCATGCGGTACCGCCGGGGCGCGAGGCCCAGGAGTACACCGACGAGGTGTGCAACGTGATGATCCCGGCCATCGCCGCTGAGGGCCTGGCCGAGGCCGTGGACGTATTCTGCGAGAACATCGCGTTTTCGCCGACGCAGGCGCGGCAGGTTTTCGAGGCAGCACGTGCGAACGGGCTGGCGGTGAAGATCCACGCCGAGCAGATGAGCAACCAGCATGGCGCCGAACTGGCCGCCGGCTTCGGTGCGCTGTCGGCCGACCATATCGAACACCTCGACGAGGCCGGCATTGCCGCGATGGCCGCCGCCGGCACCGTGGCCGTGCTGCTGCCCGGCGCCTTCTATTTCACCCGCGATACCACCCTCCCCCCGATCGCCGCGCTGCGTGCGGCCGGCGTGCCGCTGGCCCTGGCCACCGACAGCAACCCCGGCACTTCGCCGCTGACCAGCCCGCTGCTGGCGATGAACATGGGCGCGACCCTGTTCCGCCTGACCGTGGACGAATGCATCGCCGGCTTCACCCGTGAAGCGGCGCGCGCGCTCGGCCACGGCGAACGCATCGGCCGTCTGGCGGTGGGCCTGGACTGCGACCTGGCGATCTGGGACATCGACGCGCCAGCCGACCTGGTCTATCGCATGGGATTCAACCCGCTGCACGCGCGCGTGGTGCGCGGGCAGCCCGACCTGCCTGCTTCCTGGAGCAACACATGAGCAACACCCTGGTTCTTCGCCCCGGCCACGTCACCCTTGCCCAGTGGCGGCAGGTCTACCGCGGCGTGCCGCTGGCACTGGACCCGGCCGCGCTGCCGGTGGTGCGCGCCAGCGCCGCTGCGGTGGCCGCCATCGTCGCCAAGGGCGCGCCGGTGTATGGCATCAATACCGGCTTCGGCAAGCTGGCCAGCGTGCGCATCGAGCGCGAAGACCTGGCCACCCTGCAGCGGAACATCGTGCTTTCGCATGCCGCCGGCGTGGGCGAGCCGATGCCGGCCAGCGTGGTGCGGCTGATGATGGCGCTGAAGCTGGTCAGCCTGGCACAGGGCGCTTCGGGCGTGCGCGAGGAAACCCTGCTGCTGCTGGAAGCGATGCTGGTGAAGGGCGTGCTGCCGGTGGTGCCGGCGCAGGGCTCGGTCGGTGCTTCGGGTGACCTCGCCCCGCTTTCCCACCTGGCCAGCGTGATGCTGGGCGTGGGCGATGCCTTCATCGGCGAGGAGCGTCTGCCGGCGCTGGACGCCCTGGCACGCGCTGGCCTGCAGCCGGTGGAACTGGACGCGAAGGAAGGCCTGGCCCTGCTCAACGGCACCCAGTTCTCCACCGCCTATGCGCTGGCCGGTCTGTTCGAGATCGAGACCGTGTTCCAGGCCGCGCTGGTGACCGGCGCGCTGTCGGTGGAAGCGGCCAAGGGCTCGGACACGCCGTTCGATCCGCGCATCCATGCCATCCGTGGCCAGCGCGGGCAGATCGCCACCGCCGCCGCGCTGCGTTCGCTGATGCAGGGCTCGGACATCCGCGAATCGCATCGCGACAACGATGTGCGCGTGCAGGATCCGTACTGCCTGCGCTGCCAGCCGCAGGTGATGGGCGCGGCGCTGGACATCCTGCGCCAGGCCGCAACCACGCTTGAGATCGAAGCCAACGGTGTCTCCGACAATCCGCTGGTATTCACCGACACCGGCGAAGCGCTGTCCGGCGGCAACTTCCACGCCGAGCCGGTGGCCTTCGCCGCCGACATGCTGGCGATGGCCGTGTGCGAGATCGGTTCGATCAGCGAGCGCCGCCTGGCGATGCTGGTCGACCCGGCGCTGTCCGGCCTGCCCGCCTTCCTGACCCCGCGCCCGGGCCTGAATTCCGGCTTCATGATCCCGCAGGTGACCGCCGCCGCGCTGGTCTCCGAAAACAAGCAGCGCGCCTACCCGGCCAGCGTCGATTCGATCCCGACCTCGGCCAATCAGGAAGACCACGTCTCGATGGCTGCACACGGTGCGCGCCGTCTGATGCAGATGGCCGAGAACGCGGCCAACGTGATCGGCATCGAGCTGCTGGCCGCCGCGCAGGGCTGCGATTTCCACGCACCGCTGCGCTCCAGCGCCGCACTGGAAACCGTGCGCACCACCCTGCGCGTTCTGGTACCGACGCTGGAAGAGGACCGCTATTTCCACCCGGACATGGTGCTCGCCACGAAGCTGGTGCGCAGCGGCGTGCTGGCCTACGGCCTGGGCGAAGTGCTGCCGACCGTGGAGCCGCAGGCATGAATGCCCATCCCGAATGGTTGACGGTGCACGAGGGCGACGCCCCGTTGATCGTCAGCTTCCCGCATACCGGCAGCGAACTGCCGCACGACCTGATCGGCGACTACCACTCGCCGTGGCTGGCGCGGCGCGATGCCGACTGGTGGGTGCACGATCTCTACGACTTCGTGCGCGGCATGGGCGCGACCACCGTGCGCTCGGCGATCTCGCGTTCGGTGATCGACCTCAACCGCGACCCCAGTGGCGTGTCGTTGTACCCGGGCCAGAACACCACCGGCCTGTGCCCGCTGACCACCTTCGACAACCAGCCGCTGTACCACGCCGGCCACGAGCCGGATGACGCGGAAATCGCACGACGGCGCGACACTTATTTCGCGCCCTACCACGCTGCGCTGGCCGCACAGATCACGCGCCTGCGCGAGCGCCACGGCACGGTGGTGGTGTATGACGCGCATTCGATCCGCTCGCATATCCCGCACCTGTTCGAGGGTGAGCTGCCGCAGTTCAACCTGGGCACGGCCGGCCCGTCCGGTGCAGCGGACACCTCCTGCGACAACGCATTGAGCGATGTGGTGGAGAACCTGCTGAAAATCAGCGGCATGAGCCAGGTGCGCAACGGCCGCTTCAAGGGCGGCTGGATCACCCGCCACTACAGCGACATTGCCGGCGGCGTGCACACGCTGCAGATGGAACTGGCCTGCCGTGGCTACATGCACGAGCCGCTGCCCGACCAGGTGGACGAGCACAGCTGGCCCACCCCGCTCGACCCCGAACACGCCGCACCGTTGCGCCACACCCTGGCGCAGGTGCTCAACGCCTGCCTTGAATTCGCTACGAACCGGAGCGCCGCATGACCCGCAACGACCCGTCCCGCACCATCGCCGCGCCGACCGGCACCACGCTCAACGCCAAGAGCTGGCTGACTGAAGCGCCGTTGCGCATGCTGATGAACAACCTGCACCCGGACGTGGCCGAACGCCCGCAGGAACTGGTGGTGTACGGCGGCATCGGCCGCGCCGCACGCGACTGGGAAAGCTTCGATGCCATCGTCGAAACGCTCAAGCGCCTGGACGATGACCAGACCCTGCTGGTGCAGTCGGGCAAGCCGGTGGGCGTGTTCCGCACCCACGCCGATGCGCCGCGCGTGCTGATCGCCAATTCCAACCTGGTGCCGCGCTGGGCCAACTGGGACCACTTCAACGAGCTGGATAAGAAGGGCCTGGCCATGTACGGCCAGATGACCGCCGGCAGCTGGATCTACATCGGCGCGCAGGGCATCGTGCAGGGCACCTACGAAACCTTCGTGGAAATGGGCCGCCAGCATTTCAACGGCGATCTGACCGGTCGCTGGCTGTTCACCGGCGGCCTGGGCGGCATGGGCGGCGCGCAGCCGCTGGCCGCGGTGATGGCCGGCGCCTCGTGCCTCGCCGTGGAATGCCGCAAGAGCAGCATCGATATGCGCCTGCGCACCGGCTACCTCGACACCTGGACCGACAACCTGGATGAAGCACTGCGGCTGATCGATGATGCCTGCAAGGCGGGCACGCCGAAGTCGGTAGGCCTGCTCGGCAACGTGGCAGACGTGCTGGCCGAACTGCTGGAACGCGGCATCAAGCCGGACCTGCTGACCGACCAGACTTCGGCGCACGACCCGGTGAACGGCTACCTGCCGCAGGGCTGGACGGTCGAACAGTGGGATGAGAAGCGTTTTTCTGCGCCGAAGGAAGTTGAAAAGGCCGCGCGTGCATCGATGGCCAACCACATCCGTGCCATGCTCGGCTTCCATGCGCTGGGCGTGCCGACCGTGGATTACGGCAACAACCTGCGGCAGATGGCGCTGGAAGAAGGCGTGGAGAACGCGTTCGACTTCCCCGGTTTCGTCCCGGCCTACATCCGCCCGCTGTTCTGCCGCGGCATCGGCCCGTTCCGTTGGGCCGCGCTGAGCGGCGACCCGGAAGACATCGCCAGGACCGATGCCAAGGTGAAGGAGCTGATTCCGGACAATCCGCACCTGCACCGCTGGCTGGACATGGCTGCCGAGAAGATCAAGTTCCAGGGCCTGCCGGCGCGCATCTGCTGGGTCGGCCTGGGTGATCGCGATCGACTCGGCCTTGCCTTCAACGAGATGGTCGCCAACGGCGAACTGAAGGCGCCCGTAGTGATCGGCCGCGACCATCTGGACAGCGGCAGCGTGGCTTCGCCGAACCGCGAAACCGAGGCGATGGCCGATGGTTCCGATGCGGTGTCCGACTGGCCGCTGCTGAACGCCCTGCTCAACACCGCCAGCGGCGCCACCTGGGTGTCGCTGCACCACGGTGGCGGCGTGGGCATGGGCTTCTCGCAGCACGCCGGCATGGTGATCGTGTGCGATGGAACCGAGGCCGCGGCGAAGCGGATTGGCCGCGTGCTGTGGAACGACCCGGCGACCGGCGTGATGCGCCATGCCGATGCCGGGTATGAGATCGCGGTAAAGTGCGCGAAGGAAAAGGGGCTTGATCTGCCGGGAATTCTCGGCTGATTGAGTCTCACCGGTAGTGGCGGGCGCGGGGCGGCGGGGGGGGCGGGGGACAAAATTTTCCGCCCCCCGGCGGGCCCCCCCGGGGGGGGCAGGGCCCCCCGGCCCGGGGCGGGGCCCCGGCCGGCCCCCCGT
>NZ_JBXFWG010000072.1:0-13472 GCF_056854535.1 Stenotrophomonas sp. STEN054
GCTGCGTGCATCCTGTCCAGGTGCCCAAACGTGTGGGCCTGGGGCGCCGCGTTTGCGGGCGGGCGGCGTGCGGAGCGGGCTTCTTTACCTAATCGCCGGCCCCCCCCCCCGCACCCCGGTAGTGCCGGCCGCTGGCCGGCAACTTCAATGGCAACCGCTGGCTTCTTGGGGGAGGTGGGGTGGTGGCCAGTAGATCCACGCCATGCGTGGATGACGTTGCCTGCGATGCGCAGCGTGTCGCCGGCAACCCTGCGTGGGTGCGTCAGGCCTTGTTTGATGAGGTTGGGTGCACGCCGCCGGGTGTTCGCCGACGAACGGCCCCTGGGCTGGGCGCGTCAGTGGCTGTCGGCTTTGCCGCCTGATGTTTCGGAATCGGCCCGATAGCATCGTCTTGGACAGGTCGGGCCTATCCAACTGCTTCAATCGAGTGGTTTTGCCTATTGGACGAACGCTCCGGACGAGGCGAGGTTGGGCGCGCAGCGGAGCACCGCTGCCGGGGTTGAAAGCCCGTTGATCAGAGCTTGATTGCGTCGCACCGTCGTCGCCCTTCGGTGAGCGATGCGGGGATACGCCCCAAGCGCAATCGATGCGATCTCGCCTTTTCAACCACGAATCCAAGGAACGCCACCATGTCCCGATCCGCCCGCCGCAAGGTTCCGGCGCCCGTCGCCGCCTCAATCGATCATGAGGCCGACCTGCAGCGCATCGATGAGGCGCTGGCCACTGTGGAATCGATCGCCGATGTCTGGTTCGAGCACCATCGCCTTAAGCCCTGCCCGCCCGGGTTCCTGCTGTCGCTGAACCGGCTGCGCGATTTCACCAGCTTCGCCAAGGCCTATGCGACCGCGTTGCGGGTGGTGCGGGAGTAGAGCCACGCCATGCGTGGATGGCGGCGATGCCGGTGCCTGCGATGGGGTCAGAGCCCTTTCCTGCGGAAAGGGATCCGACCCCGGCACTCAGCTCAGGTGCTTGCGCCGGGCATGGATCCACGGCACGGCCAACGCGGCAATGGCGCCGCCGGCAAAGCCCAGCGAGGCAGCAACCGTCGCAGCCTCGATCGCACCCGGCAGCGCCAGCGCGGCGGTCACCAGCAGCAGTGACGGTAGGCCGACAAAGGTGCCGAGGAAGAAGGTCCAGCGCGGCGACCAGGTGTTGAGCTGCAGCAGACTGACCGGCTGCCAGGTTTCGGCGGCGGCGTCTTCGGCAATCTTCGCCACGACCTTGCCGAGATCCACTTCCGGCACCAGCTTGCCCGGACGGGCGGCGGCGATGGCTTCGGCCACCGCTTCCACCGGCGGGAAGCTGGCCGGCCATGCCACGGGCGCGGCCACGCCATAGGCGGTCAGCAGCGGCACGCTCAGCCACGGCGCCACCAGCGGGCGCACCTTGCGCCGGCCGTACACGCACCAGATCTGCGCCTGACCATGCGCGGTCACGCTGTACAGGGCGAGGTCGCCCGGTGGCGGGTAGCCGAGCATGGTCACCCGTGCGGCCAGGCTTTCCTGGTCCATCGCGCGCAGGAAGCCAGGGCGGCTGCGCCCTTCCTGCATGAACGCGAGACCCAGCGCGCCGACCAGCCAGGCTTCGGCCACGTCCTTGCTGCCGGCCGTGGCGCGGTCATCCGCGGCCAGGTACCAGGCCAGCGATTTGGGTTCGGCCACGTCCTGCAGGCCCCAGCGGCTGTCGTCGCCCAGCACATGGCGCACCGGCAGTCGGGCCGGCGCGGTCTCGCCACGCTCACCGGTCTGCAGGAACGGCAGCACGCCCTGCACGAAGCTGGAAAGGTCGATCGCGCGCAGGCCATTGCCCTGCCACTCCGGTGGCAGCAGGCCGGCCAGCTGGCCTTCGGCAGCCAGACGGTCCAGGCGGGCCTTCTGTTCGACCAGCTTCTGCACTGCGCCTTTCAGCACGACGTTGTCCGGCAGGGCGATCTGCGGCAGGCGGTGGCGAGAGGGTCCCAGCTCCACACCGCCCTCGCCGGTGCCTGCGTCATCCAGCAGGGCATCCTGCGGCGGCAGGCTCACCCCGTCGGGGGCGGCGTCGCTGGCCGCGGCGGGCTGGCGTTGGGCGTGGTCGCTGTGCATGGGCGCTCCGGTAGGGGCAGCCGACGATCCTGTCGACTGACGTCCTTGCCATTAGCGGCCGTGGGGTGGGTTTCTGTAGGTGCGGCAGTCGAGCGGCACGGCAGTCGAGCATGGCTCGACTCTACAAACGGCGGGTCAGCGCTGCGGCGCCCACTTCTTCAGGAACGCCATGAACTTGCTGCGGTTGTAGCCCTTGCCTTCGTTCTTGGCTTTTTCCAGTTCGCCGGTGAACTGCGACTGCAGCAGGGTGCCATCCGAATCGAGCACGAACAGGTGCGGGTAACCCTTCACCTGCGGGTACTGCGAAAGGAACGCCGCGTTCTCGTTCTCTTCGCTGTAGTTGACCTTCATCCACACGTAGTTGGCATCGCGCAAGCGGCGGATCTCCGCATCGCCTTCCACGAACTGGTCCATCAGGTGGCACCAGGGGCACCACTCGCCGCCCACGTCCAGGATGATGCGCTTGTTGCCGCGCTGGGCTTCGACCTTGGCCGTTTCCAGATCGGCGGCCGGATCGCGGGCCGGGTCGAAGCTGGCATTGAGCCCGGCGATGGCGGCGATGTCGGCCGCCGCCGGGGTATTGCCCGAGGCCACCGGCGCGCTGGGGTCAGCGGCCGGTGGCTCGGTGGGACGGGTATCGAGCGGTTGCGTCGGTTCGGCAGGCGCCGGCGGCGGTTGCTGGGAACAGGCGCCGATCAGCGCCGCACACACCACGGCCACCACTGCCTTGCCGAACGTTCTACGCATGCCTGCTACCCTCAGTGTTTACTTGACGCCGTGCATCAGCTTGTTGATCAGCGGGGCGATCAGGAACAGCACCACGCCGGAGCCAATCAGGGCCCAGAAGCCGAAGGTATACCCCTTCAGGGCCGATTCGATCGTCATGCCGCCTTCACCGGACACCGCGCCGGCGAAGATGCCCGACAGGTTGTTGCCGATGCCGGTGGACAGGAACCAGCCACCCATGCCGAAGCCGACCAGGCGCACCGGAGCCAGCTTGGTCACCATCGACAGGCCGATCGGCGACAGGCACAGCTCGCCCACCGACTGGATGACGTAGACCATGAAGAGGGTCCAGAACGGAATCTTGCCGTCCACGACCATCTGCGACAGGGCGAACATCAGCAGGGCGAAGGCGGCGCCGTTGAACAGCAGGCCCAGGCCGAACTTGCGCGGGATGGACGGATTGGCGCTGCCCATCTTGACCCAGATCCAGGCAATGATCGGCGCCAGGGTGATGATGGCCACCGAGTTGACCGACTGGAACCATGCGGTCGGGAAGGTCCAATCACCCATCTGGCGGTTGACGATGTTCTCGGCCAGGAAGGTGAAGGAGCTGCCGGCCTGTTCGAAGAACATCCAGAACATGACGTTGAAGGCGAAGATGATCAGCATGGCGATCACGCGGTCGCGCTGCACCTTGCCCTCGCGGATGCCTTCCACCAGCAGCAGGATGGCCAGGGCGGTGAACATCGCGCCCAGGATCCAGGCCAGCGCGGCAGCGCCGGTGGCCAGCAGCAAGTACGACACCGGAATGGCGACGACCGCGCCGACCAGCACCTTGATGATCGGGCCGATGCCTTCAGCACCGACCGGCGGCGCACCAATGCCCTTCAAGCCGGCGCGACCGATGTAGAACCACACCAGCGAGACCAGCATGCCCACGCCCGAGGCGATGAACACGACCTTGTAGGACGGCATCGCATCGGTACCGAAGACCTTGCGGGCCAGGTACTCGGTCAGCACCGGGGCGATCATCGCGCCGATGTTGATGCCCATGTAGAAGATGGTGAAGCCCGAGTCGCGGCGCTCATCCTTCAAGCCGTACAGCTTGCCGACCATGGTGGAGATGTTCGGCTTGAACAGACCGTTGCCGACGATGATCGTGGCCAGGCCGAGCTTGAAGATGTGCTCCTGCGGCAGCGAGATCATGAACAGGCCGGCGGCCATGATGATCGCGCCGGTCAGGATTGATCGCTGGTAGCCCAGCACCCGGTCGGCCACGTAGCCACCGAAGATCGCCGCGGCGTACACCAGGGCCAGGTAGGCACCGTAGATGCGGCTGGCGTCGCCTTCACCGGCAGCGCTGCCGTTGTAGAACTGCGCCACGATGTACAGCACCAAGGCCCAGCGGATGCCGTAGAACGCAAAGCGCTCCCAGAACTCGGTCATGAAAAGCATCCACAGCGGGCGCGGGTGGCCCATCGTGGTATTGAAGTCCGGCAGCGCCGGCTCTGGGGTGTTCGCAGTGGCGTTTAGGCTCATGCGGATTTCCTGGTTCGGTGGATGGACGGCACATCCGATGTGCGCTGGAGCAACGCGCGAGGATCACCGACTTCTGGCGTTCACGTCAAATACACGCCGTTTGAGGCAGGTCACGGCCTGCTCGCTGAACTTGCATCTGAAACGATCCAGCCCGTCGTCGGCGGCCTTGCTGAATGGGGCTCAGGCCAGGTCGGCCGGCGGCGCGACCTGCAGGCTGGTGCGCACCTGGAACAGCTCGGGGAAGAAGGTCAGCTCCAGCGCCTGTCGCAGGAAGCCTACTCCGGACGAACCGCCAGTACCGCGCTTGAAGCCGATCACCCGCATCACGGTGCGCATGTGGCGGAAGCGCCACAGCTGGAAGGCGGTTTCCAGGTCCACCAGGTCCTCGCACAGCGAGTACTCGCGCCAGTAGCGGTCGGTGTCCTGGTAGATGCGGGCGAACACCGGCTGCAGGCTGTCATCGGACACGTGCGGCTGGGTCCAGTCGCGGTCGCGGTAGAGGTCGGGGATATCGTGGCCGAAGCGCGCCAGGTACTTCAGGAATTCCTCGTACAGGCTCGGCGCTTCCAGTACGGTGCGCAGCTGCGCCTGGCCGTCCAGGTCGTGCTCGAACACCTGCAGCATCTGCGCGTTCTTGTTGCCCAGCAGAAATTCGATGTAGCGGTACTGCAGCGACTGGAAGCCCGAGGACGGGCCCAGCACGTCGCGGAAGCCCATGTACTCGGACGGGGTCAGCGTTTCCAGCACCGACCACTGCTCGGTCAGCTGGCGCAGTACCTGCTTGCTGCGCGCCAGCACCTTGCGGCACTGCCAGACTTCGTCGCGCTGCAGGAAGCCGATCGCCGCACGCAGTTCATGGCCCAGCAGCTTCAGCCACAGCTCCGAGGTCTGGTGCTGGATGATGAAGAGCATCTCGTCGTGGTGCGGCGGGTTGGACAGCGGCTGCTGCGCAGTCAGCAGCTGGTCCAGGCGCAGGTAGCCGCCGTAGGTCAGGCGCCCCTGCAGGTCGGTGTGGATGCCGGCTTCGAGATCGCGTTGGTTGTTGTCGACGGACATGGGCGGGACCAGATCAGGGGCGGCAAGGGTAGCGCGTTGCCTGCCGTGCGGGCAGCCGGGCGACCGTACCCGGGCGTGCGGTGGGCCTGTGGAACCGGCATTGCGCGTGGAACCGTTTGCGGCGTTGCGCCGGCAGTCAGCCAAAGGCGTATTCTGATGCTTTGCAACAACGACTGAATACGTTGTTGTTATTGGCCCCCGAGCCGTCGCGAGGGGTACAAAGGGGACTCCCCGTGTTGCGCCGCAGGAAGGCTATTTCGTACGCAATCCTTAACATGGCGATTCATATCATTTGTAACTTCTCTGTCGAAGGTGCAGTACGCAATGACGGTTGCCGCTGAGTTCAAGATCGAATACCTGCAGTACCTGGACGCGGACGGCAAGCTCGTCCGTGACGACCTGCCCGCCTCCCTGAAGGATCCGGCCGTCCTGGTGCCGCTGTTCAAGCAGATGCTGTACGTACGCACGTTCGACAGCAAATCCATCGCGCTGCAGCGCACCGGCAAGCTCGGCACCTATGCCGCCTGCCTGGGCCACGAGGCCGCACACGTCGGCATCGGCGCAGCGATGAAGGCCGGCGACGTGTTCGCGCCCAGCTACCGCGAATACGGTGCCATGTTCATGCGCGGCGTACGCCCGTACGACGTGCTGATGTACTGGGGCGGCGACGAGCGCGGCAACGACTACACCGGCAACGCGGTGAAGGACTTCCCGTTCTGCGTGCCGATCTCCACCCAGTGCCTGCACGCTGCCGGCGCTGCGCTGAAGTTCAAGCTCAACAACGAACCGCAGATCGCGGTGGCGGTGTGTGGCGATGGCGGCAGCTCGAAGACCGACTTCTATGCCGCGCTCAACTCGGCCGGTGCCTACAAGCTCCCGATGATCCTGTGCATCGTCAACAACGGCTGGGCGATCTCGGTGCCGCGTTCGGCCCAGACCGGTGCCGAAACCCTTGCCCAGAAGGGCCTGGCCGGCGGCCTGCACTGCCTGCAGGTGGACGGCAACGATCTGATCGCCGTGCTCGCCGCGATGGAACAGGCCCGCGAACGCGGCCTGGCCGGCGAAGGCGGCACCGTGCTGGAACTGCTGACCTACCGCCTGTCCGACCACACCACCGCCGACGACGCGCGCCGTTACCGCGACGACGCCGAGGTGAAGGACGCCTGGACCCGTGAGCCCATGCTGCGCCTGCGCAAGTACCTCATCGCCAACGGCGTGTGGAGCGACGACGAAGAAAAGACCTGGGTCGAGCAGTGCGCGGCCAAGGTGGACGAGGAAGTGAACCAGTACCTCAACACCCCGGTGCAGCCGGTCGAGGCGATGTTCGACTACCTGTATGCCGATCCGCCGGCGGACCTGCTGGCCCAGCGCGCGGCCGCCATTGCCCTGGAGCAGCGCCATGGATGACATCAAAACGGGCGCATCCGCTTCCCAGGCCAATGCCGCCGACAGCGCCGCTGTCGCCGGTGGAGATATCGCAATGACCGCTACCCCCATCACCCTGATCGAAGCCATCACCCAGGCCTTGGCCTGGGAGCTGGAACACGACCCGTCGGTGCTGGTGCTGGGCGAGGACGTGGGCGTCAACGGTGGCGTGTTCCGCGCCACCGCCGGCCTGCAGCAGCGCTTCGGTTCGCAGCGCATCCTCGACACCCCGCTGGATGAAACCACCATCGCCGGCCTCACCGTCGGCCTGGCCGCACAGGGCATGAAGCCGGTGGCCGAAGCCCAGTTCGACGGCTTCGTCTACCCGATGGTCGACCACATCATCTGCCATGCCGCGCGCCTGCGTACCCGTACCCGTGGCCGCCTGCACTGCCCGATGGTGCTGCGCGTGCCGTGGGGCGGTGGCATCCGCGCGCCGGAACACCACAGCGAAGCCAACGAATCGATCTTCACCAACGTACCGGGCCTGCGCGTGGTGCTGCCGTCCAGCCCGCAGCGTGCCTACGGCCTGCTGCTGGCCGCCATGCGTGATCCCGACCCGGTGATCTACATGGAGCCCAAGCGCATCTACCGCCAGTACAAGGAAGTGGTCGTCAACGACGGCGAAGCCTTGCCGCTGGACGTGTGCTTCGTGCTGCGCGACGGCACCGACGTGACCCTGGTGGCCTGGGGCGCACAGGTGAAGGAAGCGCTGGAAGCAGCCGACAAGCTGGCCGGCGAAGGCATCAGTGCCGAAGTCATCGACGTGGCCACGCTGCGTCCGCTGGACTTCGCCACCATCGCCGAATCGGTGGCCAAGACCGGCCGCTGCGTGGTCGTGCAGGAAGCCCCGAAGACCGCCGGTTTCGGTGCCGAGATCGCCGCGCGCCTGGCCGAGGAATCCCTGTACGACCTGCTGGCCCCCGTCGAGCGCGTTACCGGCTACGACACCCACATTCCGCTGTTCCGCCTGGAAATGAAGTACCTGCCCAGCGTGGACCGGATCGTGACCGCGGCCAAGCGCGCGGTGGCGGCAGGCTGACATGCGGGCACGGCTCCTTGGGGCTTACCGCAGCCAGTATTCCAATCCACTCCGGTTCCGCACCGGCCAGATCGTCGAAGTCGGTGTACGTGACGAGGAATGGCCGGCGTTTGCCTGGGTACGCACCAACGATGGGCGCGCTGGATGGGCGCCCGTCGCCTGGCTGCAGCTGCTGGATGATGGTCGCGCCGAAGCCCTGCGCGACTACGACGCCCGCGAGCTGGATGTGGAAAACGGCGAGATGGTGAAGCTGCATCACGAACATGGTGGGTGGTGGTGGTCCGAGCGCGCGAATGGCGCGACGGGCTGGCTGCCGGCCCGCGAACTGGAACTGCTGGAAGAGAACTGCACATGAGCCAGACCAAGAATTTCAACCTGCCCGACCTGGGTGAAGGCCTGCCGGACGCGACCATCGTCGAGTGGTTCGTCAAGGAAGGCGACGTGATCAAGCTGGACGCGCCGCTGGTGTCGATGGAGACCGCCAAGGCCGTGGTGGAAGTGCCCTCGCCGGTGTCCGGCACGGTGCTGAAGCTGTCCGGCGCCGCCGGCGACATCATCCCGACCGGTGCCGTGCTGGCCACCTTCGCGGTCGACCCGAACCTGCCGCAGCGCGCCGATGGCCAGGACACCGGCCACAGCCACGGGCACGCCCCGGCGGCCCCGGCCGCAGCGAACCCGCCGCCGCTGCCGGCCGCTGCCGCCCCGGTGGCTGCTGCTGCCGAGGAAAAGGCCGAGCGCGATGACGCTGGCACCGTGGTCGGCGCGATGCAGAGCTCCAATGCCGTGCACACCGAGCAGGCCCTGGCCGTCGGTGGCGTGAAGGCCGTTCCGGCCGTGCGTGCCACCGCGCGCAAGCTGGGCGTGGATCTGGCCCGCGTGCGTGCCACCGGCGCCGATGGCGCGGTGACCATGGCCGACGTCAAGCAGGCCGCGGCCGACGGCAGCGCCAAGCTGGGTGCTGCGCCGGCCCCGGTGGCTGCCGCTGCCCATGCCGCGCCGGCCCCGGTCCAGGTGGCCGCCCCGGTGCAGAGCGAAGCCCGTACCCCGCTGTCCGCTGCCGGCAAGCCGATGCGTACCCAGCCGCCGGGCGTGGTCGTCAAGGGCCAGCCGGAACCGCTGAAGGGCGTGCGCCGCAACATGGCACGCGTGATGGCCGACGCGCACAGCAAGGTCGTGCCGACCACGCTGAACGACGACGCCGACATCCACGCCTGGCTGCCGGGCAACGACGTCACCGCCCGCCTGGTGCGTGCGATCGTGGTCGCCGCACAGAAGGTGCCGGCGATGAACGCCTGGTTCGACGGTGAAGCGCTGACCCGCACCCTGCACGCGCAGGTGGACATCGGCATCGCCGTGGACACCGACGACGGCCTGTTCGTGCCGGCGCTGCGCAATGCCGACATGCTCGATGCCCGTGGCATCCGCGAAGGCGTCAACCGCCTGCGCGAGCAGGTGGAAGCGCGCTCGATCGCCGCCTCGGAACTGAGTGGCTACACCATCTCGCTGTCCAACTTCGGCATGTTCGCCGGCCGCTACGCGACCCCGGTCGTGGTGCCGCCGTGCGTGGCCATCATCGGTGCCGGCCGTGCCCGCCACCAGATGACCCCGGTGATGGGTGGCGTGGAAGCACACAAGGTCATCCCGCTGTCGGTGACCTTCGACCACCGTGCCGCCACCGGCGGTGAAGCGGCCCGCTTCCTGCGCGCGATGATGGATGATCTGGCGCTGGCCAGCTGATCGACCACCTGATTGGTGGGTGCCAACCGTTGGTTGGCACATGATCTGAAAAACCGCCGGGCACTGCCCGGCGTTTTTTTATGGCTGCGCTGTAGCGGTCAATCGCGCGCGACCATGCCCTCGGCGCGGCTGTACACACGCAGACGGTGGCCATCAGGATCGACACCGACAAAAGTGTGGCCGAATTCCAGGGTCACCGGTGCCTGGGTGATCTGCACGCCAAGCGCGCGCCAGGCGTCATGCAGCCGCTGCACTTCAGCCGGGTTGGCGGCCACCATCGCCAGCTCGGCCGCGCCGGCTTCTGCGGTAACCGCTGGCAGCACGCCATCACGCTGCCACAGGCCCAAGGCGGCGCCATCGCCGAGAAGGAACAGGGCGAAACCGGGCGACTGTTCGACCGGCGGCGTGCCGAGGATGCGGCTGTAGAACGTGGCACTGGCCGCGACATCGCGCACGTACTGCAGCAGGGTGCTGGGCTTGAACATGGGGAACCTCCGTTGTTGGGAGCGCCCATGGTGGTGCGGGCCTGCTGACAGATCCTGTCAGCAGCGTCGACGGCGCTGGCCTGCGCTTCTGCCCTGGTAGAGTCGACTGTCAGTCGACTGCTCCTGCGAGAAAATCCCGCGCTTCGCGCGATAGTCGACTAGCAGTCGACTCTACCGCCGGCGTTTCGTACGCCGCCGGTTCCGGGGAGCGCGCCCTTGCGGCTCACGGCCGGTCCAGCCAATCCGGGGCGATGCCCTGCGCTTTCTGCCAGCGGCGCAGCAACGTGCCGCGCGGCACGAGGTAGTGCTCTTCCAGCGTGCGCACCCGCCGGATGCGGTCCAGGCGGAAATGGCGGAAATCCTTGCGGCCCTCGCACCACGCCGCCAGCACCACGACCTCATCGAAGTAGCCCAGCGCGAACGGCCAGACCACGCGCTCGGTGCGCTGCCCCTGCGCATCTTCATAGGCAAACTGCAGCCGCTGCTGCGCGCCCACTGCTTCGCGCACCGCCTGCAGCCGCGCCGCCGGCACCGTCGCTCCGGCCTTCGCGGGACCAATGCGCAGGCCGCTGTCGCGCAGCGCTTCGCGGCGTGCGGCCGGCAGTACATGGGCGATGCGTGCAAGGGCATCACGGGCGGCGTCGGCCAGCGCCGGCTCCGTGCGCGCGGCCACCCAGCGCAGGCCCAGCACCAGCGCATCGATCTCGGCCGGCGGCAGGGTCATCGGTGGCAGCACGTCGCCGGGTATCAACTGGTAACCGACGCCGGCCTCGCCGCGCAGGTCGGCACCCTGCGCGCGCAGGGTCTCGATGTCGCGGTACAGCGTGCGCAGGCTGATGCCCAGTGCGTCGGCCAGAGCCTGCCCGGCCACCGGCCGGCGGTGCCGGCGCAGCAGCTGCAGCAGCTGGGTCAGGCGCAGCGCACGCGACATCAGTCGGCCAGCGCGCCGGACGCCACCACATGCTCGCCCGGCGGCGGTGCCAGTGCGGCATCCACCAGCGCCCTGGCAATGCGGCTGGCCGGATTGATCCGCCAGGCCCGCGGCAGCACCGGCCCGAGCACGCCCAGCACCTGCAGGGCGAAGCGCTCGCCGCGACGCTCCTGCTGCCGCTGCCCGCCAATCAGACCCGGCCGCACCAGGGTGAGCGAGGCGAAGCCCAGTGCGCGCAGGTCGCGCTCCAGCTCGCCCTTCACCCGGTTGTAGTAGATGGCCGAGCCCGCGTTGGCGCCGGCGGCGGAATTCAGCACGAAGGCGCGCGCGCCCTCGGTACGGGCCAGGCGGGCGAAGGCCAGCGGATAGTCGTGGTCGATGCGGTGGAAGGCCTCGCGGCTCCCCGCCTGGGCCATGGTGCTGCCCAGCGCGCAGATCACCGCATCCACCTGCGCCCAGTCCGGTGCATTGGGCAGGGCGTCGAACTGCAGCACCGGGGCATGCAGTTTCGGATGGCTCAGGCCCAGCGGGCGCCGGGTCGGGGCCACCACCGCGCGGCATAGCGGGTCATCCAGCAGCATCGGCAGGGCCAGCCCACCGACCAGGCCGGTCGCCCCCAGCAGCATCACGCGCATAACCACCTCCCCTGCGGCATCCTTTCGTCCATCGTAGCCGTTCAAGCCGTCGGCGGCCGCGCCGATATGCTGTCACCAGTCCCTGCCAGCCCCAGGATTTTTTTCAATGACGGACCAGCCCGACCACCGCCCTGCCCCCGGTACCGCCCTGGGACCACCGGCGCACGTGCGCGCGGTGTCCGACGATGGCCGCGGTGACCGGGTGGTCCTGCAGGGCGGCACGGCCGTGGCGCTGCAGCGGCTGTTCGCCGGCGCCGATGCGCCCGAGCCGCTGCTGGCCGCCTTCGCCAATGGCATGGCCACCCTGCCCGGCGAGCTGGGCGACATGGGCGACCGCCTGCAGTCGGCGCAGGCCAGCGCCGACTGGCCGCGCTACGGCCGGGCGATGCGGCAGCTGATCGACAAGTACATCCGCACCATCGAGCAGCACTCGCCCGATGGCCAGCCCGACAGCCTGCGCCTGTCCGAACAGCTGCGCCTGCTGCTGGGTGGCGCGGTGGTGTCGCTGCTGCTGCACGACCCGGACCTTCGCGAGCAGGCCCAGGCGCTGGCCGGCAAGCTGCGGCAGTGGCAGCCCGGCGCACCGCTGGAGCCCATCGAACAGGGCGTGCGCGAGCTGGGCCACCAGGTGGGCGTGCGCGCGGAAAGCTGGCAGGAACAGCAGGCCCTGCTGCTGGAACTGTTCGCCTTGCTGCTGGAGAACGTCAGCGAGCTGCTGGATGACCGCAGCTGGCTGCAGGGCCAGATCGCCGCGGTACGCCAGCTGCTGGCCGGCCCGCTGGAAGCGGAGTCGGTCGAGCGCACGCGCGCCGAGCTGCGCGAGGTGATCTACAAGCAGGGGCTGCTGCGCCAGGGCATCGACGATTCCAAGGCGGCGATGCGCGGCCTGATGGGCGAGTTCATCGAACGCATGGACGGCATGGCCGCCAGCACCGGGGAATACCACGACCGCATCGGCACCTATGCCCTGCAGCTGCGCGAGGCACGCAGTATTGCCGACCTCAACCAGCTGCTGCAGGAAGTGATGCATGACACCGGCAAGGTGCAGCAGCAGGCCGCACAGGCGCGCGACCACCTGGCCAGTGCGCGGCAGGAAGTGGAACGCGCCGAGCGGCGCATCAGCGAACTGGAACAGGAACTGCGCGAGGCCGGCGACCTGGCCCGCATCGATCCGCTGACCCAGGCCCTGAACCGCCGTGGCCTGGACGAGATGCTGCAGCGTGAAATGGCCCGCGCCGCACGCAACAACACCGCGCTGGGCCTGGCGGTGATCGACCTGGATGACTTCCACCAGACCAACGATGCCCACGGCCATGCCGGTGGCGATGCGCTCCTGCAGCACCTGGTATCGACCTGCCGGCTGCTGCTGCGCGCCACCGATGGCGTCGCCCGCCTCGGCGGTGATGAGTTCGTGCTGGTACTGCCGGAAACCCCGGGCGCCGACAGTATGGCAACCGTGCAGCGCCTGCAGCGCTCACTGGCCCATCGCGTGCTGACCGTGCAGGACAAGCGCGTACCGGTGCACTTCAGTGCCGGCCTGGCGCAGTGGCAGCCCGGCGATGATGCCGAGGCCCTGCTGCGACGCGCCGATGAGGCGCTGTACGTGGCCAAGCGCCAGGGCAAGAACCGGGTGCAGGCGGGGTAATCCGCTCCGCCGGGCATGGCCCGGCGCAACCGGGCCAGTGATGGTAGCGCCGGGCCATGCCCGGCGGCCGGGGGTTTTTCGCGCGCAGCGTCTGGCTGCCGCGCCCCGCGGCCCGCCCGATCGCACCGGCGACGGTGCCGACCACCCTGTTGGCTGGAGGCCTGCTG
>NZ_JBXFWG010000073.1:0-12708 GCF_056854535.1 Stenotrophomonas sp. STEN054
CGGCGGCGGGCGACGCGGGCGCGCGCGGGGGGCCCCCGCGCGGGCGCCCGGTTGGGGCGGGGGGGGGGGGCGGGGGGCGGCTCGCGGCGGGGGGGGGGGGGGGGGGGGGGGGCGCCCCTCCCCCGGCGTCCCTGTCAGCGCTCAGGTGGACGCCCACCTTGGTGGGCGCGGCTCTGCGCCGCGATGCCAACCGAGGTTGGCAACTACCCTTCGTTGGCAACGCCGTGCGGGACGTGGCCGGCGGCCACGTGTTCGCGGGCGCTGTCGATGTTGTGCTGCGAATCATCGAAGAAGATGTCAGCGCCAAAGGCCTGCAGGAACGGGCCCTTGTGGCGGCCACCGAGGAACAGGGCCTCGTCCAGGCGCACGCCCCACTCGCGCAGGGTACGGATCACCCGCTCGTGCGCCGGCGCAGACCGCGCGGTCACCAGCGCGGTGCGGATCGGGGCGCTGTCGCCGACCGGGAACACTTCCTGCAAGGTATGCAGGGCCGACAGGAAACCGCGGAACGGGCCACCACTGAGGGCCTCGCGGGCGCGCTCGCGTTCATGGCGGCCAAATGCTTCAACCCCCTGCTCGCGCGAAATGCGCTCGCTCTCGTCACCGAAGATCACCGCATCACCATCGAAGGCGATGCGCAGCTGGCCGGCCGGGCGCCCCATGTCGATCTGGTCGGCGGCGGCCGCGGCGGTCTCGCCCGGCGGCTTGGGCAGGATGGTCGCCGCCGCAATGCCATGGCGCAGCGCACTGCGCACCGATTCGGGGTTCGCCGACAGGAACAGGTCGGTGCCGAACGGCTTCACGTAGGGCCAGGTAGGCTCACCGGCGGTGAAGGTCGCGCGGATGATGCCCAGCCCGTAATGCTGGATGGAATTGAAGATGCGCAGGCCGGTGTCGGCCGAGTTGCGCGACAGCAGGATCACCTCGACGCGCGGGTTTTCCGGGCTGGCGCCCTGGTTCAGTGCCAGCAGCTTGCGCACCACCGGGAACGCCACGCCAGGGCCGAGGATGTCGTCCTCGTGCTGGCGCTGGTACTCGGCGTACGCCGCCACGCCGTCACTCTCGAAAAGCGCATGGCTTTCTTCCAGATCGAACAGCGCGCGCGAGGTCACCGCGACGGTCAGCAGACGGGGGGAGTTGTCGCCCATCGGTGGGGGTCCTTCAAGCGATCGGCGGGGGCCGGCAGCGTATTGTCGTCAAAAAACGAACTGTTCGCTCAGGATCCGGTCTTCCAGGTTGTGTTCGGGGTCGAACAGCAGGGTGACCCGGTGCTCCTTCGACTCGCGGATGGTCACTTCCACCACGTCGCGGGTCTCGTGCGAATCGGCGGTGACGCTGACCGGGCGCTTGTAGGGGTCGAGCACGCGGAAGCGCACTTCGGTGTCGGCCTTGAGGATGGCACCACGCCAGCGCCGCGGCCGGTACGGGGCCAACGGCGTCAGTGCGATGGTGTGCGAACCCAGCGGCAGCACGGGCCCGTGCGCCGAATAGTTGTAGGCGGTGCTGCCGGCCGGGGTGGCCACCAGCACGCCATCGCCGATCAGCTCGGCCACCCGCTCCTGGCCATTGAGGTCGATGCCGATGTGCGCCGCCTGGCGGGTCTGCCGCAGCAGCGAGACATCGTTGTAGGCCAACGAACCCGTGCTCGCCCCGGACTCGGTCAGCGCCACCATTTCCAGCGGCCGGAGGTTGGCCGGCTCGGCGCGGGCGATGCGCGCGACCACGTCATCCTCGGCGCGGTACTGGTTCATCAGGAAGCCGACGGTGCCCAGTTTCATGCCGAACACCGGCTTGCCCAGACGGCCGTGCCGGTGCAGCGTCTGCAGCATGAAGCCGTCGCCGCCCAGCGGGCACAGCACATCGGCCTGGTCGGGCGCGTGGTCGCCATAGCGGGCAAGCATCGCCGCGCGGGCCATCTGTGCTGCTTCGGTGGTGCTGGCCAGGAAAGCGATGCGGGGGGTGTCGCTCATCGGTGGATCCGGGGGGAAGGCATGAGGGAGAGCATAACCGAGCGCCGTTGCGCTCGCCGGGCGTGGCCCAGCGCTACCTGGAACCCCGCGCCCCGGTAGCGCCGGGCCATGCCCGGCGAACGGCAGACCCACAACGCAGAACGGCCCCGCTTTCGCGGGGCCGCTCCGTTTCACGCTCACCGGGCGAGGTCCGGCGTTACATCACTTACGCACCGTGCGCTGCCATCTGGCCCAGGCGTTGCACTGCGACCGAAACGGTCGGGTAGTCCAGGGTCTTCTGCTCAGCCAGTTCGGCCAGCATCGACAGGGTGAAGCGCAGACTGCTGTCGTCACGACCGATCCAGCTGGCGACCTTGGCTTCCGCACTGCTGCCCTTGGTGCCCAGCACCTGGCCGGCCAGGTTGCGGTGGTGCGCGGCCAGTTCGTCACGCAGCACGCCACGGGCAACCGCGTGCCAGCGGCCGTTGACCTCCAGCGCGTCGATCTGCTCGAACAGCCACGGCAGCTGCAGGGCATCGCCCAGGCGGAAGTGGACCTTCGACACGTCCACCGGCTTCAGCTTACGGGTGCGGGCCAGTTCGATGATGTCAAACGCCGGCTCCAGGAAGTGCAGTTCGGCCAGCTGCTGGGCCAGCGCGGACGGCAGGCCCTTCTCCTTCCACTGGGCCACCAGGGCTTCGTAGGTCGGACGCTGCGAATCCGGCAGCACGCCCGAAGCAACGCGGATGTCGTTGAACGGACCCTGGTAGCGGTTGACCGCCTCGGTGATGCCCGGCATCGGGCCCGGGCGCGACAGCAGCCAGCGCACGAACGAACGCTGCAGCTTCCAGATCACTTCCAGTGCGTCGATCTGCACCGACTCCGGCAGGGTGCCGTCGAGGGCGTCGATCTGCGCCCACAGCGCGCGGGCATCCAGCGTTTCGCGGCTGATGGTGTACGCCTTGGCGACCTCGGCGATGGTGCGGCCGGTATCTTCCTGCATGCGCATCAGGAAGGTGGCGCCCATGCGGTTGATGGTCTGGTTGGTCACGGCCGTGGCGATGATTTCGCGCTTCAGGCGGTGACGCTCCATCGCGTCGGCGTACTTCTTCTGCAGCGGGGTCGGGAAGTAGCGCTGCAGTTCCTTGGACAGGTACGGATCTTCCGGGATGTCCGAATCCAGAAGCTGGGCGAACGCCACCAGCTTCGAATAGGACAGCAGCACCGACAGTTCCGGACGGGTCAGGCCCTGGCCGCGTGCCTTGCGCTGCGACAGCTCGGCATCGGACGGCAGGAACTCGATCTGGCGATCGAGCAGGCCCTGCTGTTCCAGGGTGCGGATGAAGTGCTGCTTGGAACCCAGGCGCTTGACCGCCATCCGCTCCATCAGGCTCAGGGCCTGGTTCTGGCGGTAGTTGTCGTTGAGCACAAGGTCGGCGACCTCGTCGGTCATCGACGCCAGCAGCTTGTTGCGCTGCTCGACGGTCAGCTTCTTGGCGCGCACCACATCGTTGAGCAGGATCTTGATGTTGACTTCATGGTCGGAGGTGTCGACACCGGCCGAGTTGTCGATGAAGTCGGTGTTGAGCAGCACGCCGGCCTGGGCGGCTTCGATGCGGCCAAGCTGGGTCATGCCCAGGTTGCCACCCTCGCCCACCACCTTGCAGCGCAGCTCGCCACCGTTGACGCGCAGGGCGTTGTTGGCGCGGTCGCCGACATCGCTGTGCTGCTCGCTGGCGGCCTTGACGTAGGTACCGATGCCGCCGTTCCACAGCAGGTCGACCGGCGCCTTCAGGATCGCGCTCATCAGGTCGTTCGGCGACATCGACCTGACGTTCTCGTCCAGGCCCAGCGCCTCACGCACCTGCGGGGTGATCTCGATCGACTTCACGGTGCGCGGGAAGATGCCGCCGCCCTTGCTGATCAGCTTGGCATCGTAGTCCGCCCAGCTCGAACGCGGCACGGTGAACATGCGCTCACGCTCGACGAACGAGGTGGCCGCATCCGGGTTCGGGTCCAGGAAGATGTGGCGGTGGTCGAACGCAGCGACCAGGCGGATGTGGCGCGAGAGCAGCATGCCGTTGCCGAACACGTCGCCGGACATGTCGCCCACGCCGACGGCGGTGAAGTCCTGGCTCTGGCTGTCACGGCCCAGTGCACGGAAGTGGCGCTTGACCGATTCCCACGCACCGCGGGCGGTGATGCCCATGCCCTTGTGGTCGTAGCCGACCGAACCGCCGGAGGCGAACGCATCGCCCATCCAGAAGCCGTGCGCGATGGCCAGGCCGTTGGCGATGTCGGAGAAGGTCGCGGTGCCCTTGTCGGCCGCCACCACCAGATACGGATCGTCCATGTCGTGGCGTACGACATCCACCGGCGGCACGATCCTGTCGTTGACGATGTTGTCGGTGATGTCCAGCAGGCCCTGGATGAACAGCTTGTAGCAGGCCACGCCGTTGGCGAACACCGCATCACGGTCACCGTTCACCGGCGGGGTCTTGGCGAAGAAACCGCCCTTCGCGCCGACCGGCACGATGACGGTGTTCTTGACCATCTGCGCCTTGACCAGGCCCAGCACCTCGGTGCGGAAGTCTTCGCGACGGTCCGACCAGCGCAGGCCGCCACGGGCCACGGCGCCGAAGCGCAGGTGGGTACCTTCCACGCGCGGGCCGTAGACGAAGATTTCGCGGTACGGGCGCGGCTTCGGCAGGTCCGGCACCAGGGCCGAATCGAACTTGAAGCTGATGACATGGCCGTGCTGGCCGTTGGCATCGGTCTGGTAGTAGCTGGTACGCAGGGTCGCGTCGATCACGCCCATGAACGAGCGCAGGATGCGGTCCTCGTCCAGGCTGGACACGCGGTCCATCAGCTTCAGCAGCGCTTCGCGCGCGGCCTGCATCTGCGCATCGCGGCCACCCTTGCGGGCGTCGACCACGGTCTTCAGCACCTTCAGGGTGGCGTCGTCGCCAGCGGCCAGCACATCGAAGTGCGCCTTCAGCTGGGCCTGGCCGGTCGCGATGTCGTCCTTGCTCTCGTGGCCGGTTGCCGGGTCGAAGCGGGCTTCGAACAGTTCCACCAGCAGGCGGGCCAGCAGCGGGTAACGCGAGAAGGTGCCTTCCACGTAGGCCTGCGAGAACGGCACGCCGGTCTGCAGCAGGTACTTGCAGTAGCCACGCAGCATGGCGACCTGGCGCCAGTGCAGGCCGGCGGCCAGCACCAGGCGGTTGAAGCCATCGTTCTCGGCATCGCCGTGCCAGACGCGGGCGAAGGTCTCGCCGAAGGCTTCATCGACGCGGCCGGCATCGATGGCACCAGCGGTCGATTCGACCTCGAAGTCCTGCACGTACACCGGGGCGTTGTCGACCGACAGGCGGTACGGACGCTCGGCGATCACGCGCAGGCCCATGTTTTCCATCATCGGCAGCGCGTCCGACAGCGGGATGTCATCCAGCTGGCGGTACAGCTTCAGGCGCAGGCCATCGCCGCTTTCGCGCGGCACGGCCTGCAGGCTCAGGCGCAGGTCGTCCGGGCCGGTCAGGGCGTCGAGCTGGCTGACATCGTTGGCGGCAACGGCGGTGCTGTTGTCTTCGATGTAGCCGGCCGGCAGCGCCTTGCCGATGCGGGCGGCGATGCGCAGGCCTTCGGTCTCGCCATGGCGGGTGACCAGCGCTTCACGCAGGTCGTCCTGCCAGTTGCGCAGCACCTGGGCCAGCTTCTGCTCCAGTTCGGCGGTATCGACGTCGAGCATCTCGCCCGGCTTCGGGCGCACGATCAGGTGCACCTGGGCCAGCGGCGATTCGCCCAGCACGACCGAGCTGTCGACGTACTCACCGTGCAGCGCTTCCTTCAGCATCGCTTCGATGCGCAGGCGCACGTCGGTGTTGAAGCGTTCGCGCGGCAGATAGACCAGCGCGGAAATGAAACGGCTGTACTTGTCGCGGCGCAGGAACAGGCGGCTGCGCACGCGCTCCTGCAGGCCCAGCACGCCCATGGCGGTGCGGAACAGTTCGTCCTCGCTGGACTGGAACAGTTCTTCGCGCGGCAGGGTTTCCAGGATATGGCGCAGTGCCTTGCCGCTGTGGCTGGCCGGGGCCAGGCCGGACTGCGTCATCACGTATTCGTGGCGCTGGCGCACCAGCGGGATTTCCCACGGGCGACGGTTGTAGGCGCTGGAGGTGAACAGGCCGAGGAAGCGCTGCTCGCCGATGATCCTGCCCTTGGCGTCGAATTCCAGCACGCCGATGTAGTCCATGTAGCCGGCGCGGTGCACGCGCGAACGGGCATTGGTCTTGGTCAGGATCAGCGCGTCCTTCAGCCCGGACGTAGTGTTCAGGCCCTGCGCGGCCAGCGTCTTTACCGGACGTGCGGCGGACTTGTCCTTGCCGCGCATCAGGCCCAGGCCGGTGTCGTTCAGCGGCGCCAGCACGTCCTCCTTGCCCTGCTTCTCAACGCGGTATTCGCGGTAGCCGAAGAAGGTGAAGTGGTTGTCGGCGGCCCAGCGCAGGAACTGCTGTGCTTCGGCACGCGAGGCATCGTCGACCGGCAGCGTGCGGCTGCCCAGGTCGTCGGCCAGCGCCAGCGCCTTGTCCTTCATCGGCTGCCAGTCGCGCACGATGGCGCGCACTTCATCCAGCGCCTTGTTGATGGCCTGCTCGATGGCGGCCATGGCTTCGGCCGGCTGGCGGTCGATCTCCATCAGCATCACCGACTCGGCATCGCCCTCGCCGACCTTGGCCAGCTTGCCGGCCTTGTCGCGGGTGAAGCGCAGCACCGGATGGCCCAGCACGTGCACGCCCACGCCCTGCTCGGCCAGCGACATGGTCACGGTGTCGACCAGGAACGGCATGTCGTCGTTGATGATCTGCAGCACGGTGTGCGGCGATTCCCAACCATTGGCCTTGGCGGTGGGGTTGAACACGCGCACGTTGGCCTTGCCGGCCTTGCGTGCACGGGCGAACTCCAGGGTGTCTGCCGCCAGCGCCGCCCACTCTTCAGCGGTGTGGTGCGGGAACTCGTCCGACTCCATGCGCTTGTAGAACGCGGATGCGAATGCCACTGCCTCGGCCTGCGCGGCCGCGGGGTAACGCTTGCGCAAGGCCGTGTACACCGGCTCCAGGGAGAAACCAGCGGTCACTGCGACCTCCGACTCAGCTGGCTTGGTCTTGTTTTTCACGGTCTTGGCTGCGGTTTTTTGCGGTTTCATGTCAGAGCGAGGCGCTTGCTCAGTTGGGAAAATGAAATTGTAGCCCTGTTGCAGGAAAAGGCCTTGCTGCAGGACGGAATAATGAAATGCCGGGTTTGCTGCGGTTTAGACGCCTATTCAGTTCGCACGGGTACGGCGTCCAGCACCGGCATCGCGTTACCGACAGGATCGGCAAACCGTGTTACCGGAATGAGCGCGCACGGCGCCCGAAATCAGGACGGACAGGACCATTGGCACGATTCCACAATCCTGAACTGGACGGTATAGTCCACTGCGTGAACCCGGCCTACCTCCCCGCTGCCCTGGATGCGCGCGATCAGCGCGTGTTCGATGCCGTGCGCGAACTGCTGGCCCACCAGGGCATGCAGATCAGCATGGATGCGGTTGCCCAGCACGCCGGCTGCTCCAAACAGACGCTCTATTCGCGCTACGGCAGCAAGCAGGGTCTGCTGCGGCGGGTGATGCAGCGCCACGTCGGCCACGCCACCGGGGCCATGGTCCGTGCACTCCGCACTGACGACCTGCGTGCCAGCCTTCTGCAGTTCGCCATCGACTTCCTGGAGCATTTCAACCAGCCGCACGTGGGACAGGCCTGCCGGGTGATTGCCGCGGATGCCGCGCAGTTCCCCGAAGAGGCGCGTACGCTGTACCGGCACGGTGCCGGCGCCTTGACGCTTCATCTTGCTGAATGGATTGAAACCGTTTGCATGCGTGGCCAGCTCCGGCATGACGACCCGCACTTCATGGCCGAACTGCTGCTGAGCATGATCGCCGGTCAGGATTTCGACAAACAGCGTTTCCATACCCCCCATCGCGATGACGCGCAGCTGCGTCGGCGCTGGGCAGAATTCTCGGTCGACAGCTTCCTGCGCGCGTTCGCGCCAACGCCGTCGCCGGCCCCCACTACAAACCAACCCCGGAGTTCCTCCTGATGACCGCCCCACTCCGCACCCTTGCCTTGACGTGCGCCGTTGCTGTCGCGCTGGCCGCCTGCAAGAAGCCGGAACAGCAGACGCCCCCGCCGCCGGAGGTGGGCGTGATCGACGCCAAGCCGCAGACCCTGCCGCTGCAGCGTGAGCTGGTCGGCCGCCTGTCGCCGTTCCGCAGCGCCGACGTGCGTGCGCGCGTGCCGGGCGTGCTGCTCAAGCGCGTCTACCAGGAAGGCAGCGAGGTCAAGCAGGGCCAGACCCTGTTCCTGATCGATCCGGCGCCGCTCCGCGCCAGCCTCAACGCCTCCGAAGCGCAGCTGGCCTCGGCCCGCGCGACCTATGCCAACGCCAAGGTCGCCGCCGACCGCGCCCGCTCGCTGGCGCCGCAGCAGTACGTGTCCAAGTCCGACCTGGACAGCGCAGAAGCCGCCGAGCGCACCGCGCTGGCTGCGGTGAAGCAGGCCGAAGCTTCGGTCACCTCCTCGCGCATCAGCCTGGGCTATTCCGAAGTGACCTCGCCGATCAGTGGCGTGGCCAACAAGCAGCAGGTCACCGAAGGTGCCCTGGTCGGCCAGGGTGACGTGACCCTGCTGACCACCGTGGACCAGCTGGACCCGCTGTACGTAAACTTCTCGCTGAGCGTTGACGAGCTGAGCCAGCTGCGCGCGCAGCAGGCCCGTGGCGCCCTGGCCCTGTCCGGCGACGGCAAGGCCACCGTCAACGTCAAGCTGTCCGACGGCACCGCCTACGGCGAAGCCGGCACGCTGGACTTCTCCTCGACGACGGTCGACCCGGCCACCGGCGCGGTTTCGCTGCGCGCGGTGCTGCCGAACCCGCAGAAGATCCTGCTGCCGGGTGCCTTCGTCAGCTTCCAGGCCAACCTGGGCGAGCGCAACAACGCCTTCCTGATCCCGCAGCAGGCCCTGCAGCGTGACAGCGCCGGCGGCTTCGTGATGGTGGTCGGCGCCGACGGCAAGGTCGTGCGCAAGAACGTGAAGACCGAAGGCGCACAGGGTGGCAACTGGATGGTCAGCGACGGCCTGGCCGCCGGTGACAAGGTCGTGGTGGCAGGCGTGCAGAAGGTCAAGGAAGGGGCGCCGGCCACAGCCAAGCCCTGGACCCCGGGCCAGGATGCCAACGGCCAGCCCGCCGCCGGCGGTGCATCCCCGGCCGCCGCCGCTGCAGGCGGTGCCGACAAGGCGCCGGCCACGCCCGATTCGGCCGACAAGGCCGAGCCGGCCGCCACCGAATCGAACAAGCAGTAACGGGAACCTTCCGTCATGCCTAAATTTTTCATCGAACATCCAGTCTTCGCCTGGGTGGTTGCGATCCTGATCTCGCTCAGCGGCGTGATCGCGATCCTCAACCTCGGCGTCGAGTCCTATCCCAACATCGCCCCGCCGCAGGTGACCGTCTCGGCCACCTACCCCGGCGCGAGCGCGGACACCACTGAAAAGTCGGTCACCCAGGTGATCGAGCAGCAGCTGACCGGTATCGATCACCTGCTGTACTTCAGCTCGTCCTCGTCCTCCAACGGCCGTGCGCAGATCACCCTGACCTTCGAGACCGGTACCGATCCGGACATCGCCCAGGTGCAGGTGCAGAACAAGGTGTCGCTGGCCACGCCGCGACTGCCTTCGGAAGTCACCCAGCAGGGCGTGGTGGTGGCCAAGGCCAACGCCGGCTTCCTGATGGTGGTCGGCCTGCGTTCGGACACCGGCACGATCAGCCGTGACGCCCTGAACGACATCGTCGGCTCGCGCGTGCTCGACCAGGTCTCGCGTATCCCCGGCGTCGGCAGCACCCAGCAGTTCGGTTCCGAGTACGCCATGAACATCTGGCTGAACCCGGAGAAGATGCAGGGCTACGGCCTGTCGGCCAGCGAAGTGCTGGCTGCCGTGCGCGCGCAGAACGTGCAGTTCGCCGCCGGTTCGCTGGGTTCGGATCCCTCGCCGGACGGCCACTTCACCGCCACCGTCTCGGCCGAGGGCCGCTTCAGCTCGCCGGAAGAGTTCGAGAACATCATCCTGCGCGCCAACGCCAACGGCTCGCGCGTGCTGCTCAAGGACATCGCCCGCGTCGCCTTCGGTGCCAACAACTACGGCTTCGATACCCAGTACAACGGCCAGGCCGCCGGTGCCTTCGCCATCCAGCTGCTGCCGGGCGCCAACGCCCTGAACGTGGCCGATGCCGTGCGCGCCAAGATGGACGAGCTGCAGCCGAGCTTCCCGGCCGGCGTCAGCTGGTTCTCGCCGTACGACAGCACCACCTTCGTCAAGATCTCCATCGAGGAAGTGGTCAAGACGCTGTTCGAAGCGGTGTTGCTGGTGTTCCTGGTGATGCTGATCTTCCTGCAGAACTTCCGCGCGACGATCATCCCCACCCTGGTCATCCCGGTGGCCCTGCTGGGTACGTTCCTGGGCATGTGGCTGATCGGCTTCACCATCAACCAGCTGACCCTGTTTGCGATGGTGCTGGCGATCGGCATCGTGGTCGATGACGCGATCGTGGTGATCGAGAACGTCGAACGCATCATGACCGAGGAGGGCCTGGCGCCGAAGCCGGCCACGCAGAAGGCGATGACCCAGATCACCGGCGCGGTGGTGGCGATCACCGTCGTGCTGGCCGCGGTATTCATCCCCTCGGCCCTGCAGGGCGGTGCGGCCGGTGAGATCTACAAGCAGTTCGCGCTGACCATCGCCATCTCGATGGCGTTCTCCGCGTTCCTGGCGCTGGGCTTCACCCCGGCCCTGTGCGCGACGTTCCTGAAGCCGACCCACAACGACAACCCGAACATCGTCTACCGTACCTTCAACAAGTACTACGACAAGATCAGCGGGACCTACGTCGGCCACATCACCTCGGCCGTGAAGCACGCGCCGCGCTGGATGATCCTGGCGGTGGTGCTGACCGCGCTGTGCGGCTTCCTGTTCACCCGCATGCCGGGCAGCTTCCTGCCTGAAGAAGACCAGGGCTACGCACTGGCCATCGTGCAGCTGCCGCCGGGCTCGACCAAGGGCCAGACCAACGAAGTCTTCTCGCAGATGCGCGGCATCCTGAAGGACCAGGAAGGCTACGAAGGCCTGATGCAGATCGCGGGCTTCAGCTTCGTCGGTTCCGGCGAGAACGTCGGCATGGGCTTCATCCGCCTCAAGCCGTGGGACGAACGCAAGGTCACCGTGCCCGAGTTCATCCAGAACATGAACGGCGCGTTCTATGGCATCAAGGAAGCGCAGATTTTCGTGGTCAACCTGCCGACCGTGCAGGGCCTGGGCCAGTTCGGCGGCTTCGACATGTGGCTGCAGGACCGTGGCGGCCAGGGCTACGAACAGCTCACCCAGGCGCGCAACATCCTGCTGGGCAAGGCTGCGCAGGAAAGCGACAAGCTGGCCGGCGTGCGCCCGAACGGCCTGGAGAACGCCCCGCAGCTGGCGCTGCATGTCGATCGCGTGCAGGCGCAGTCGATGGGCATGTCGGTGTCGGACGTGTACAGCACCATCCAGTTGATGCTGGCCCCGGTGTACGTCAACGACTTCTTCTACCAGGGCCGCATCAAACGCGTGACCATGCAGGCCGACGCGCCGTACCGCACCGGCCAGGAATCGCTGAAGAGCTTCTACAGCCCCTCCAGCCTGACCACCAATGCCGACGGCACCAACGCCATGATCCCGTTGAGCACGGTGGTCAAGTCGGAATGGGTGTCGGCCCCGCCTTCGCTGAGCCGCTACAACGGTTACTCGGCCATCAACATCGTCGGCTCGCAGGCCCCGGGCAAGAGCTCGGGTGAAGCGATGACCGCGATGGAAGACATCGTCACCAACGACCTGCCGGCCGGTTACGGCTATGACTGGTCGGGCATGTCCTACCAGGAAATCCTGGCGGGCAACGCGGCGACGCTGCTGCTGGTGCTGTCGGTGGTGGTGGTGTTCCTCTGCCTGGCCGCACTGTATGAAAGCTGGTCGATCCCGGTGGCGGTGCTGCTGGTCGTGCCGCTGGGCGTGCTGGGTGCCATCGGCCTGTCGATGATCCGCGGCCTGCCCAATGACATCTTCTTCAAGATCGGCATGATCACGGTGATCGGCCTGGCCGCGAAGAACGCGATCCTGATCGTGGAGTTCGCGGTGGAGCAGCGTGCAGCGGGCAAGACCCTGCGCAATGCGACGATCGAAGCGGCCCGCCTGCGTTTCCGCCCGATCCTGATGACCTCGTTCGCGTTCATCATGGGCGTGATCCCGATGGCCATCTCCACCGGCGCTGGCGCAAACTCCCGCCACGCCATCGGTACCGGCGTGATCGGCGGCATGCTGTTCGCCACCCTGCTGGGCCTGCTGATGATTCCGGTGTTCTTCGTGGTCGTGCGCCGCATGCTGGGCGACAAGCTGGATGAACCCTCCAAGGAGTTCATGGAGCGCCAGCGCGACGCGGAAGCCGCACACCGTCCGGATCGTTGATCGGGCGGCAGGTTGAAATGAAAAGGCCCCGGAGCGATCCGGGGCCTTTTTTCGTTGGAGATTCCTGTAGCGCCGAGCCCATGCTCGGCTGCTTTTTCTTACTGTAGAGCCGCCGCCGAGCACGGGGGGTGTTTACGGGGACCCGGCTGGGGGGCGGGGGAAATGGTGAGCACCCC
>NZ_JBXFWG010000074.1:0-12354 GCF_056854535.1 Stenotrophomonas sp. STEN054
CCGGCCCCCCCCGCCCGGGCGGGGGGTTGCTGGCCTCGATCGCGCCCGCCCCGGCGGCGCCGCCGCGGGGCCCCCGGGGCGCGGGGGGCGCCCCGGCGGGCCCCCCCCCGGCGGATTCCGTATCAACGTTCCGAGGCCTGCTCTTCCAGAATCGGCTTGGCCAGCGCGAACGCGTGGTTGGCCGCCGGCACGCCGCAGTAGATCGCCGCCTGCAGCAGCACTTCCTTGATCTCCTCCGGCGTCACCCCGTTGTTTCGGGCGGCGCGGATGTGCAGCTTGAATTCCTCGTCATGGCCCAGCGCCACCATCATCACGATGGTCAGCAGCGAGCGCGTATGCCGCGGTAGTCCCTCGCGGGTCCACACCGTGCCCCACGCCGTGCGGGTGATGAAGTCCTGGAATTCAGTAGTGAACTCGGTGCGTGCCTGCAGCGAGCGGTCGACGTGCGCCTCGCCCAGCACCTGGCGGCGTACCGCAAGGCCGGCTTCGTAGCGTTCCTGTTCGTCCATCGTCTTGACCCTGTTGAGTGATTCAGTGCGGCGCGGAAAGGTGCGCGGCCAGTGCGGCAGTGAACGCCTGCGGCGATTCCATGTTGCAGATGTGGCGGCCTGCCACAGCGGCATGTCGCCCCTGCGCGACGCCCTCAGCGATGGCCTGCAGCTCGGCCGGCACGCAGACCGGATCGTCATCACCGGCAATGGCCAGCAGCGGCACGCCGATGCGGCCCAGCACATCACGGAAGTCGGCCGTGCCCACCGCATTGCAGCAGCCGGCGTAGCCTTCGACGCTGGTGGCGAGGAAGCGCTGCAGGATATCTTCCACCTGGCTGGCGTGGGTCTGTGCGAAGCCGGCGGTGAACCATCGCTCGCGGGTGCCCTCCACCAGCGGCAGCAGACCCTCGTGCTGGACCTGGGCGATGCGCGCCTGCCAGCCGTCCAGCGTGCCGATCTTCGTTGCGGTGGCGGCCACGGTGAGCGTGCGCAGGCGGTTGCCGGCATGCACGCCCAGCCACTGCCCGGTCAGGCCCCCGATCGACAGGCCACAGAAGTGGCTGCGCTCGATGCCGAGGTGATCCCACAGGGCCAGCACGTCGGCGCCCAGCTCGGCAACGGTGTACAGCCCCGGCGGCGCACTGGACTGACCATGGCCACGACGGTCGTAGCGCAGGATGCGGTACTGCGAGGCCAGTGCATCCACCTGCGGCTGCCACATGCCCAGATCGGTACCGAGCGAGTTGCAGAAGGTCAGCCACGGGCCATCGGCGCGGCCTTCAATATGGTAATGCAGGCGATGCTGCGGAAGGTCGAGGAAGGGCATGGCGGCTCCAGTTGTGCGTGCTCCAGCGTTGAACGTTGGGATCAGCCGCGCGCGAGCACGCGGTCGATCCAGGTATCGGCCATGCCGCGCCAGCTGTCGGCGGCGAACAGGGCATCCAGTTGTGCAGGTGACAGCTGCGCGGTGACCTCCGGCGTCTGCGCCAGCACCTCGCGCAGGTGCAGCGACTTCGCCAGCGCCTGTTTGGCCGCCTGTTCCACCAGCGCATGTGCGGCCGGCTTGCCGATGCGCTCACCCAGGGTGACCGCCACGGCTTCGGCGTAGAGCAGGCCACCATGGCTGTCCAGGTGCTGGCGCATGCGCTCGCGATCCAGCTGCAGCCCCTGCACCACCACGGTGACCTGGGCGAGGCTGCCGGCGCACAGGCGCACGATCTCCGGCACCGTGTCCCACTCGGCATGCCATTGCCCGGCTGCGCGCTCGTGCGGCTGCGGCATCGCGCTGAACAGCGTTGACAGCAGGCCCGGCACGCGCGTGGCCGCGGCGATGGCGGCCACGCAGCCGACCGGGTTGCGCTTGTGCGGCATCGCCGAGGAACCGCCTTTGCCATCGCCCGCTGGCTCGAAAGCTTCAGCCACCTCCGACTGCATCAGCAGCACGATGTCGGTGGCGATTTTGCCCAGACTGCCGGTCAGCAAAGCGAACACGCTGCCGTACTCAGCGATGCGGTCACGCGCGGCATGCCAAGGCAGCGCCGGCAACGGCAGCTGCAGCTCGGCGGCGAGGGCTTCGGCCACGTCCAGCCCGCGCGTCTGCAGCGAAGCCAGCGTACCGGCGGCACCGCCGAACTGCAGGACCAGCGTGTCGTCGGCCAGCGCGTCGAGGCGCCGCTGGCTGCGCTGCAGGGCATCGAGCCAACCGGCGGCCTTCAGGCCGAAGGTGACCGGCACCGCCTGCTGCAGCAGCGTGCGCCCGGGCAGGCCGGTGCCGCGCTCGGCCTCGGCCAGACGCACCAGTGCGGTACACAGCCGTTGCAGGCGCGCCTGCACGTGGCTGACCGCCGCGCGCAGCTGCAGCATCGCGCCGCTGTCGATGATGTCCTGGCTGGTCGCGCCCCAGTGCACCCAGCGGGCGGCCTCGGCATCACTGGCCCTGACCTGTGCGGTGAGTGCCTTGACCAGCGGAATGGCCGGATTCCCAGCGAGTGCGGTCACCTCCGACAACGCGGGAATCGCATACAGATCGGCGCTGCAGGCCGCTTCGATCGGGGCCAGCGCAGCGGCGGGGATCACCCCGCACTGCACCTGCGCGCGCGCAAGGGCGCGTTCGACATCCAGCATCGCCTGCAGGCGTGCTTCATCACTGAACACGGCATCGACGACTGGGTCGCCGAACAGACCGCCCAGCAGCGTTGGGGAGTGGCTCATCGGTGCAGTCCATCCTGGGTGGCCACAGCTTACCCGCGCCTGCTGCACGCGGGCGTGGAGTGGCCGGAAGGCGCGTTGGCCGCGCCGCGATCAATAAGCGAAGAACACGGTCTCGTCCGGGCCCTGCATGCGCACGTCCCAGTGGTACAGGCCCCTGCCCTGCGCCTGCGCGACCAGGGTGTGGCGGCGCTCGGCGGGCACCAGCGCGAGGATGCCGTCCTCGCCGTTGCTGGCTTCATCACTGAAATAGATGCGGCCACGGGTGGCCTGCAGCAGGCCGCGCATGAACACCAGCACCACCAGGTGCGGTGCCTGCGGCTCGCCACGCAGGCCCGGCACGCGACCCGGCCTGACGGTGGTGAAGGCAAAGCGGCCCTGGTCGTCAGTGGGCACACGGCCCCAGCCATCGAAGGCCGGATCGTGGTCATCACGGCGCGGGTCTTCGCCATGGGCGTAGATGCCCTGCGCGTCGGCCTGCCAGATTTCCAGCACGGCATCGGATACCGGCGTGCCGTTGCCATCGAATACCTGGCCCTGCACTTCGATGCGATCACCCTGCGCGGTGGCCGGGGCGATTTCGGTGCGGTACAGCGGTTCCAGGCCCAGGCGATAGTACGGGCCCACGGTCTGCCACGGAGTGGATTGGAAACTCATGGTCTTACTCCCAGACGGTCATCTTGCGACCGCGCAGCACGATGTCGAAGCGGTAGCCGAGTGCGAATTCGTTGGCGGTGTTTTCCCAGTCGAACGAGGACACCATGCGCTCGCGCGCCTTGGCGTCGTCCACGCAGTTGTAGATCGGGTCGAACGCCAGCAGCGGGTCGTTGGGGAAGTACATCTGCGTGACCAGGCGCTGGCCGATGCCATCGCCATGCAGCGAGAAATGAATGTGCGCCGGGCGCCAGGCGTTGTAGTGGTTGCGCCACGGGTACGCGCCCGGCTTGATGGTGGTGAACCGGTAGCGGCCTTCACTGTCGGTCAGCACCTGGCCGGTGCCCTTGAAGTTCGGGTCCAGCGGCGCATCGTGCTGGTCGCCCTTGTGCAGGTAGCGGCCGGCGGCGTTGCACTGCCAGACCTCGACCACGGTGTTGCGCACCGGGCGGCCGTTCTCGTCCAGCACGCGGCCGCTGACGATGATGCGCTCGCCCTGCGGCTGGCCGGGGAAACCGGCGGTCAGGTCGGCGGCATGCTCGCCCAGGGTGATGCGGCTGATGCTCGGGCCGGTCACTTCCGAGAGCGTCACCGGGATGGCAATCGGGTCGGTACCCGGGCCACGCAGCGCGGTGGAGGCATACGGCAGATGGATGCGCGGCGGCTGGCTGCCGGGGTAAGGCTTGCGGTAGGCGCGCAGTTCGGTGGGATCGCTCATGGCGTACTCCTGTTGGCGAGCGGCCCGAAGGCCGCGGCTGTCTTGCAGATCATGGACATGGGGGAAGGCTTACACGCGCTCGATGGCCAGCGCCACGCCCTGCCCCACACCGATGCACATCGTCGCCAGGCCGCGGCGGCCGCCGCTGGCTTCCAGCTGGCGCAGCAGGGTCAGCGCCAGGCGCGCCCCGCTCATGCCCAGCGGGTGGCCCAGGGCGATGGCGCCCCCGTTGGGGTTCACGTGCGCGGCATCGTCGGCCAGGCCGAGCTGGCGCATGCAGGCCAGGCCCTGCGAGGCGAACGCCTCATTCAGTTCGATGGCATCGAAATCGGTGATGGACAGGCCCAGCCGCGCCATCAGCTTCTGGCTGGCGGGCACCGGGCCCATGCCCATGATCGACGGCTCGACGCCGGCGCTGGTGAAGCCCAGGATGTGCGCGCGCGGGGTCAGCCCCAGCGCCTTCACCTGCGCGCCCGACGCGAGCAGCAGTGCGGCGGCACCATCGTTGATGCCCGAGGCATTGCCCGCGGTGACCGTGCCCGGCTGGCGGAACAGCGGCTTCAGCTTGGCCAGGGCCTCGGCGGTGGTATCGCCGCGCGGGTGTTCATCGCGGTCGACCGAAACGGTCTCCCCACGCTTGCGGCCCGGCACGTCCACCGCCACGATCTCGCCGTCGAAGAAACCGCGCGCCTGCGCGGCGGCCGTGCGCTGCTGGCTGCGCAGGGCGAACGCATCCTGGTCCTCGCGGCTGATGCCGTAGCGCTCGGCCACGTTCTCGGCGGTCTGGCCCATGGTCTCCACGCCGTGCAGTTCGCGCAGGCGCGGGTTGATGAAGCGCCAGCCCATGGTGGTGTCTTCGATCTGCTGGTCGCGGGCGAACGGCGAAGTCGCCTTGCCCATCACGAAGGGCGCGCGCGACATCGATTCAACGCCACCGGCAATGGCCAGGCCCAGCTCGCCAGCGGCGATGCCACGGGCCACGGTGCCGATCGCAT
Source organism: Stenotrophomonas sp. STEN054 (assembly GCF_056854535.1). Taxonomy (NCBI): domain Bacteria; kingdom Pseudomonadati; phylum Pseudomonadota; class Gammaproteobacteria; order Lysobacterales; family Lysobacteraceae; genus Stenotrophomonas; species Stenotrophomonas sp. STEN054. The sequence goes on from NZ_JBXFWG010000074.1 coordinate 5,067, forward strand.
CCAGGCCGGAACCACACAGGCGGTTGATCGTGCTGCCCGGCACCGTCACCGGCAGGCCGGCCAGCAGCAGGCTCATGCGGGCGACGTTGCGGTTGTCTTCGCCGGCCTGGTTGGCACAGCCGAGGTAGACATCCTCGACCAGCGCCGGGTTCAGCTGCGGGTGGCGCGCCAGCAGCGCCTTCAGCGGGATCGCACCGAGGTCGTCGGCGCGCACGCCGGACAGCGCGCCGCCGTAACGGCCGATCGGGGTGCGGATGCCATCGACGATGTAGGTTTCGTGCAGGCTCATCTCAGACTCCCTCGGCCAGTGCCAGCGGCAGGCCGGTCAGTTCGCGCAGTTGTTCGATGTCCATGCCCTCGACCATCTCCAGCACGGTCGCGCCGTCGGCGCCGAGGTCGAACACCGCCACATCGGTATACACGCGCGACACGCAGCGCAAGCCGGTCAGCGGGTAGCTGCATTCGGCCACCAGTTTGCTTTCACCCTTCTTGGTGAACAGATCCATCATCACGAAGACCTGCTTGGCACCGATGGCCAGGTCCATCGCGCCGCCCACGGCGGGAATCGCGTCGGGCGCGCCGGTGCTCCAGTTGGCCAGATCACCGTGTGCCGACACCTGGAAGGCACCGAGCACGCAGATGTCGAGATGGCCTCCGCGCATCATCGCGAACGAATCGGCATGGTGGAAGTAGCAGCCACCGGTGAGCAGCGTGACCGGCTGCTTGCCGGCGTTGATCAGGTCCGGATCTTCCTGGCCGGGGGCCGGCGCCGGGCCCATGCCGAGCAGGCCGTTTTCCGACTGCAGGAAGATCTCCTTGTCGGCCGGCAGGAAGTTGGCCACCGTGGTCGGCAGGCCGATGCCCAGGTTGACGTAGGCGCCTTCGGGAATGTCGCGCGCCACGCGCGCCGCCATCTGTTCGCGGCTGAGCCTGTTCATGCCTGCACTCCTTCTGCGGCCACCGGCACCACGCGCTGCACGAAGATGCCCGGGGTCACCACGGCCTCCGGGTCCAGTTCGCCCAGGGCCACCACCTCGCGCACCTGCACGATGGCGCAGCGTGCGGCCATCGCCATCAGCGGGCCGAAGTTGCGCGCGGTCTTGCGGTACACCAGGTTGCCCCAGCGATCGCCACGGTCGGCCTTGATCAGCGCGAAGTCGGCATGCAGCGGGTATTCGAGCACGTAGTGGCGGCCATCGATCTCGCGCGTTTCCTTGCCCTGCGCCAGCTCGGTGCCGTAGCCGGTGGGGGTGAAGATCGCGCCCAGGCCGGAACCGGCCGCGTGGATGCGCGCGGCCAGGTTGCCCTGCGGCACCAGCTCCAGCTCGATCTCACCCGCGCGGTAGGCCGCATCGAAGTGCTGCGAATCGGCCTGGCGCGGGAAGGAGCAGACGATGCGGCGCACGCGCTTGTGCCTGATCAGCGCCGCCAGGCCGGTATCGCCGTTGCCGGCGTTGTTGTTGATGATGGTCAGCTCGCGCGCGCCCTGTGCGATGAGCGCATCGATCAGCTCATCGGGCATGCCGGCGGTACCAAAGCCGCCGATCATCACGGTGGCGCCATCATGGATATCGGCCACCGCTGCTTCCACGCTGGCCACGGTCTTGTCGATCACTGCATTGCTCCTTGCCCTGCCTGCCGGCGGTCATCGCCGCCACGCTGCAGGGCCACTGCGAAGGGAAAACACGACCCGGACATGGTCGCCACGGCACCCCGCCCGGTCAATGCGATATTCGGCCGCCTGATTCGATAATCGCACATTGAGTGAACTGCATCGGCCATCGGTTCAACGCCGGTTCTGGCCGACGCCCACGCGCAGGCCGAGGCACGCCCACGCCGCCACCAGCAGCGGCAAGGCGCACAGCACGTACAGCGCGGAGGGCTGCCAGTGGCCATCGACCAGCACGCCCACGGTCAGCGGCGAGAGGATCGCGCCGACGCGGCCGATGCCGATCGCCCAGCCCAGGCCGGTGGTGCGGACTTCGGCGGCGAACACCACCGGCGCTGCCGCGTAGAGGCCGGCCATCGCCGCGAACAGCGCCGCACCGATGACGAAGGCCAACGGGAAGGCCACGCCCAGCTGCGTGTTGAACGCCGCAAAGCCCAGCATCGACACCATCGCCAGCAGCAGTGCGCCCGCGGTCAGCTTCGAGAGCGACCAGCGCGAGGCCAACCAGCCGAACAGGCTGCCGCCGACGATGCCGCCCAGGTTCAGCAGCACGCCACCGGTGATGCCCTGCTGCGCCGACACACCGGCCGAGACCAGCAGCTTCGGCGTCCAGCTCAGCACGAAATAGAACGCGAACATGTGCAGGAAGAACGCCAGCGCGATCAGCAGCGCGACGCGGCGCAGGTCACCCACGAACAGCGCCGCATAGCCCCGGCGCTGGCCATCACGCACCGGTGCCGGCGGCAGCGCCTGCAGTTCCGGCATGCGCATGCGCGACAGCAGCGCATTGAGCCGCAGCAGCGCGTTGGCCGGGCGACGCGCGACCAGGAAATCCAGCGATTCCGGCAGGCACTTCTGCACCAGCGGAATGCACAGCAGCGACGCACCTGCACCGATCAGGAACACGCTGTGCCAGGACCAGTGTTCCAGCATCCACGCCGCCAGCAGGCCGCCGGCGGTGGCACCGATCGGATAGCCGGTGGCCTGCAGCGCGACCGCCGTGCTGCGCCACTTGGCGTTGGCGTACTCGGCGGTGATCACGCCGACACCGGCCAGCATGCCGCCGATGCCGATGCCGGTGTACACGCGCAGCGCGCCCAGCTGCCAGGCGTTGGCGGCCAGCGCCGACAGCGCCATGCCGCTGGTCAGGATCAGCAGGCAGCAGACGATCATCGGCCGCCGGCCCCAGCGGTCCGCCAGTGGCGCCAGCAGGAACGAACCCAGCGCCATGCCGATCAGACCGGCACTGAGCATCAGCCCCAGTACCTTGCCCGACAGTTCCCAGTCTGCCGACACGTGCGGCGCGGTGAAGGCCATGACCATCACATCGAAGCCATCGAGCATGTTCAACAGCACGCAGATGGCGATGGCGGTCCACTGGAAGGGACTCATCCGTTCAAGGACAAGCGGCGGTGCAGCGGCGGAGGCGTGGCTCATGATGCGGTTTCCTGCTACAGCGTGGTGCGGTGGAACGTCCGGCGGGGAAGGTCTCAGTGACCGGTTTGGCTGGATGCATGGATGACCTGCAGGACGTCCTGCAGGCGATCGACCTCGACCTGGCCCGGCGCCGACGGGGTGCCGATCATGCCGAAGGTCAGGGCCTGGCCGAAGGTCTCCCCGGCCAGGCGAGAAACCACGCCGGTGCCGCCCATCGACATGGTCAGCAGCGGCTTGTCGCTCTGCTGGCGCACCTGCCAGGTGGCATCGAGCAGCGCCAGCACGTCGCCGGCATCACGCGGCATCACCGCGATCTTCAGCACGTCGGCGCCGAGGGCCTGCTGCTTCAGCAGGCGCGCGACGATCTCCTCGCGCGGCGGCGTGGCATGGAAGTCATGGTTGGACATCACCACCTTGACCCCGGCCTTGTGCGCCTGTGCCACCAGCGACTGCACGACCTTCGGATCGCGGAACATCTCCACGTCGATCAGCTGGGCGACGCCGCCGCGCAGCAGCGTGGCGTACAGCGCACCGTAGTCGGCATCGCTGATCGGCTTGGCACCGCCTTCGGCCTTGGTGCGGAAGGTGACGATGACTGGCTTGCCGCCCAGCGTGGCCTGGATGCGCTTGCCCAGCGCGACCAGTGCCTTGCCATCGGTGGCGATGTCCAGGTAGTCGATGCGCCACTCGGCGATGTCGGTGGATTTGCTGGCGGCAATCCCAGCGGCCTGCTGCAGGGCGACCCCAGCGGTGGCGCCGGTGATCGGCACGATGGTGCGGGGGCTGCCCTCGCCGATGCGCAGCTGGCCGACCTGCAGCACCGCCGGCGGCGGTGCGGCCAGGACCAGCAGGGGGGAGGCGCTGAGCGCACCGGCGAGGACAACGGAAGCGAACGGGAATCTCATGGCGGTCACCAGAGCATGGAGGGAGCGCGCGGCCATCAGAAGGTCACCTTGGCCTGGACACCGACGGCCCAGGCGTTGTCCGTGCCGCTGTAATTGAACGTGCCCGGGTTGACGATGTACTGCACGTCCGGGCGGATCATCAGCCACGGGTTCACCTGGACGCTGTAGGACAGTTCGAACAGCTCCTCGGCCTGGCTGAGGTTGTACAGCGGCGAATCGCTGGGCACGCCACCGCTCATCAGCGTGGCCCGGCGCGCATCGACCAGGCGGTCGTTGATGTCGGCGCCGACGTAGCCCAGCGCGATGCTGTCCTGCGCGCGCGAGCCGATGCCCTGGTAGACGCCACCCAGCGCGTACCAGCGCTTGATCTGCGCGGTATCGGTGTCGGACACCATGTACTGCGCGAAGGCGGTGAGGCCACGGCTCGGGTCGGCTGATTCCTGGGTCAGGCGCTGCTCGGCCAGCACGTAGGCGCCGTGGCGGCCGGTGGTCGGCGAGGGGTCCAGGCCGCGCTTGTCCACGCGCGAGGTGTCGTAGTAACCACCGAACTTGTAGACGCCGGCATGGCGGCTGCCCTTGGCCGGGGTCCAGGTCACTTCCACCGGGAACAGCGAACCGGTGGTGCCCGAGACGAACGGACGGAACGCATTGCGCTCGATGTTGCCGCCCAGGTTCGGATTGACCTGGAACCAGCCGGTGCGCACGTTCACCGCTGGGCTGACCTGCTGCGCCAACTCGCCGCCCCAGCGTGCCATCGGGTAGTTGTACCAGCCGCTGTTGCCGGACATCGCCAGCGGGTGCGCGCAGAAGGCGGCGTTGACGAAGTGGGTCAGCAGGCTGTGCAGGCCGAACTGGTTGCCCATCGCGTAGTAACCCAGCTTGTAGTACGACTGGCCTGCGTTGAAGGTCTGGTCGTAGCTCAGCTCGGTCAGGCGCGTGTACTGGCCGCCGTACGCTTCCTGGATCGGAAAGCGGTTGCCGACGAAGTCCACCGAGGTACTGCGGCCGCGACGGTCGTTGAGGGTGAAGTGGAACGCACCGCCGTCCCAGCCGGCCAGCTTGCCCATGTCCAGGTCCATGCCCACGCGCACCTGCTGTGCATAGCGCGTGCCGGTCTCGCCGTAGCCACCATCGACCACGCCCATGGCCTCGCCCACGTAATCGCCGCGGAAGGCAATGCCACGCTCGAGCAGGTCGGTACGGGTGCCACCCCAGTCGCCGGTGAGCGTCTTGCCTTCGTAACGGTTGCTGGACTGCGCGCTTGCCAGGGCCGGCAGCAGCGCGGTAGCCAGGATGCCCAGGGACAGGCCCAGTGACGGGGATTTCGCAGGATTCATGATTACGGTCTCGTGGAGGTGATCAGCGCAGCGACAGCGGTGCGCTCAGGGGGGAGGTGGCGCCCTGCGCCGAGGTGACCGTGGCGGTCAGGCTGCCGGCAGCGGCAGCATCTGCCCCGGCACCGAGCGGGAAGGTGAAGCTGCCCTGCCCCTGCGCATCGGTGCGGGCTTCGACGCTGCCCAGCACCAGCTCGGCCTCGCTGCCGTTGGCGGCGCGGTTGCCGAACACTTCCACCTGGTAGCGGGAATCCGGCACACCGTGGAAACGACCGTTGAGCTTGCGCTGCGCGCCCTTGCCCTGCATGGCGGTCAGCTGCGGCGCGGTCTGGCCGAGGTTGGGCAGCGGCTGGCAGTCGGCCTGGCCGGCAGCAGTGCAGATGCGCGCACGCCTGGACGGATCGTTGTCGACGCCACGGCCGCGCGAGCCGACGAAGCTGGCGTGCTCCAGACCTGGCACACCGAACACGATGGCACCGCGCGGCTGGCCCTTCACGCAGGCACCGCCCGCCTCGCAGCGCTCGATCGGCAGGCCGTTGCCGTAGATGCGGTTGTCAGTGAAGCGGTTCGGCGCACTGACCGGCTGCGGGCGCACGCCGATGCCGATGCCATTGCCGGTGATGGTGTTGCCGTCGACCACGTTGCCGCTGCCGGTGATGCTCAGGCCAAGCGAATTGCCGGTGAAGGTGTTGGCGGCGATGTAGTTGCGGTTGCCCCAGTTGATCTGCAGGCCATCGGAATAATCGACGAAGCGGTTATGGATCACGCTGTTGTCGTTGCCCCACAGGATCTCGATGCCCTGCGAGGGCTCCGGGTTGGCGCGGGTGGACTGGAACAGGTTGTCGGCCACTAGGTTCCAGGCCGCGCCACGGGTCAGCTCCAGGCCGTCGCCGTTGTCGAGGAATTCATTGCGCACGATGCGGTTGTGCACGGTGGTGGTGGCGGTGGACTGGCCCTTGCCGTCGTCACCGGTGAGCATGATGCCGGCGCCGCCCTTGTTGGCGACGATGCGGTTGTCATGGATCTCGTTGTGGCTGGAACGGTTGACCAGCACGCCGATGCAGAAGTTGCGGATCTCCAGGCCGGCCAGCTCCACGCCCTGGGTATCGCGCAGAACCAGGCCCGGCAGCGTGGTGGTGCGCACGTTGGTGCCGGACTGGCCGGGTTCGGCGCCCGGGCAGGCATCGGTGCCGGTGCCGGTGACGTAGGCCGAGCCGTCGATGGCGACGTACTGGCCATCGCGCGCCCAGGACGTGCCGATGATCTGCACCGGGCCCTTGATCTCCGGCAGCGGCGCGGTCGGCTTGATGACGTAGGGCGCGGCGCCGACGGCGTCAATCTCGATGCGGTAGCGGCCCGGCGCGGCGTTGGCGGTGGTGATGGCCCAGCGCAGCGAGCCGGCATTGGCATCGTCGGCATAGCGGTCCACGCGCAGGACCTGCGGGGCTTCCCGCGGCGGTTCGGCCTGGTAGGCCAGCGCCAGCGACGGCAGCACGGCAAGCAGGGGCAGGGAAACAACGGACAGACGACGGCGCATGCGATCACTCCGCACAGGTGAAGGGAATCCGGCGGTCTTCCCCTGCACCTGGCTTCAGCACCGGACCGGCTGCTGCCCTCGCCCCGCCAGGGGTGGATCGCTTGGACTGCTGTGAAACTGTGGGAGTGAAATTAGGTTTATCGCACTGCACCATTCAAGTGCGGTAATCGACTGCGTGTGCGAATATCGCACTGCGTGGGTAATACCATCGTTGTAGGGGGTGTCGGCAGGGCTGCCGCCCTGCACCTGCTCAATGCAACGGCAACGGCAAGAGCAACGGCCAAGGCAAGAGCGGCATTCCGTGGGATGGCGGGGCACTGTGGGTTCGCGGGGACGCCGTAAACCCGTCCATGGGGGCTTGGTCGCCGCATCCATGCGGCTCACACCCCGCGAGCCCACAGTGCCC
>NZ_JBXFWG010000075.1:0-11988 GCF_056854535.1 Stenotrophomonas sp. STEN054
AAAGGGGGCTGATGGCGTGGCGGGCCCCGCCCCGCGCGACCCGCGGGGGGGGGGGGGGGGGGCGGGGGCGGGGGGGGGGTTGGGGTAGATGGGGGGGGGGGGGGGCGCACACCCCCCCCCCCCCCCGCCCGGGGGGGGGGGGGGGCGGGGGGGGCCCCCGGCGGGCCCGCGCAGCGGTGGATCAGTGCTTGGCTTCTTCCTTGGCGGCGTTGGCCTTGGCGTCGGCGGCGACGTCGCGGGCCTTGTCGGCGACCTTCTGCGCGGCGGTCGCGGTGGCGTCGCTGGCGTGGGCGGCGGCATCGGTGGCGGCGGCCTTGGCCTGGTCGGCGGCGTTGGCGGTCGCGTCGGCGGCATTGTCCAGCGCCTGCTGGGTGTCGGCGGCGGCGTGCTCGGAGGCTTCGGCGGTCCTGTCGGCGGCTTCGCGGGTGGCGGCGGCGGCCTTGTCCACGGCTTCGCGGGCGGCGGCGCCAGCGCTGTCAGCGGCCTGTGCAGCGTCCTGCTTGGCCTGTTCGGCTTCCGGACCCTTGCAGGCGGCCAGGACCAGCAGCAGGGAGGCGGCCAGCAGGGTGGTGGTCAGCGGACGGATCTTCATGGCGGTCTCCAGTGCTGGAATGGATGGGGACGCCAGCCTATTCATGCCGTCGTGAAGGCCCGGTGGTGGTGCCGCGGCAAACCTTCAGGCAAAGAAAAAGCCGCTGGCGAACCAGCGGCTTTTCCAGAACAGCGTGAAGAAAGAAGTTATTACTTCTTGGCTTCTTCAGCAGCGTCCTTGGCCTGCTCGGCGGTGCCTTCGGCAGCCTTGGCAGCGTCCTTGGCCTGCTCAGCAGCAGCGTCGGTAGCAGCAGCGCCGGTCTGGGCAGCAGCGTCGGTCGCAGCGTCGGCAGCGGTGGCGGCGGTGTCAGCGGCCTGCTGGGCAGCGTCGGCGGTCTGGGTGCCAGCAGCGGCGGCCTGGTCGGCAGCAGCCTGGGCTTCGGTGGCGGCTTCGTTGGCCGAAGCAGCGGCGTCCTGGGCAGCTTCCTGCTTCGAGCAGGCGGCCAGGGCCAGGGCCAGGGACATAGCGACCAGCAGCTTGTTGATGCTCATTGTGTGAATCCTCGTCGTTGAATTAGGCAACGCGCAACTGCGCGCCGACAACATGATGACAAGCCACGTTTGGCTGTCAAGCGATCCCGCATTCATTTTTGCGAAATCAGCGTTAATCCCTTTTAGATCAATTCGATGGCGATGGCCGTCGCTTCGCCGCCACCAATGCACAGCGTGGCAATGCCGCGCTTGCCGCCGTGCGTGCGCAAGGCGTTGACCAGGGTGACCACCAGACGCGCACCGGACGCACCGATCGGATGGCCCAGTGCGCAGGCACCGCCATTCACGTTGATCTTCGCATGCGGGATGCCCAGTTCACGCATCGGCGCCATGGCGACGACGGCGAAGGCTTCGTTGATCTCGAACAGGTCCACCTGGTCCAGGGTCCAGCCGGTCTTCTGCAGCAGGCTGTGGATCGCGCCGATCGGGGCGGTGGTGAACCACTCCGGTTCCTGCGAATGGGTGGCGTGGCCGACGATGCGGGCCAGCGGGGTGATGCCGCGCGCAGTGGCATCTTCCTCGGTCAGCAGGACCACCGCAGCGGCGCCGTCGGAGATGCTGGACGAGCTGGCGGCGGTGACGCTGCCGTCCTTCTTGAATGCGGGGCGCAGGGTCGGGATCTTGCCGATGTCCGAACGGCCAGGTTGCTCGTCGGTGGCGAACTCGACTTCACCCTTGCGGGTGGCGACCTTCACCGCGACGATCTCGTCGGCGAATGCGCCATTGGCCTGCGCGGCCTGGGCACGGCGCACCGATTCGATGGCGTAGGCGTCCTGCTCCTCGCGGGTGAACTGGTACTTGTCCACCGCGCATTCGGCGAACTCGCCCATGGCCTTGCCGTCGTAGGCGTTGACCAGGCCATCGTGGGCCATGTGGTCCACCGCCTGGAAGTTGCCGAAGCGGTTGCCGGTGCGCGAGTTGGGCAGCATGTGCGGGGCGTTGGACATCGATTCCATGCCGCCGGCGACCACGACCGTGGCCGAACCGGCCTTGATCAGGTCATGGCCGAGCATGATGGTCTTCATGCCCGAGCCGCACACCTTGTTCAGCGTGGTGGCACCGGCCGACAGCGGGATGCCTGCGGCGATGGCGGCCTGGCGGGCCGGCGCCTGCCCGAGGTTGGCCGGCAGCACGCAGCCCATCAGGACCTCGGAGACGTCGCTGGCCGGAACCCCGGACTGTTCAAGGGCAGCGGCGATGGCGGCCGCGCCGAGGGTCGGGGTGGGCACGCCGTTGAACTGGCCGAGGAAGGAGCCGATGGCGGTGCGCTTGGCGGCGGCGATGACGATGTTGGACATGGCAATCTCGTTGATGCGTGAGCAATGTTCGGAAAGGAGACGGCGGCTGTTGGATGCAGCGCTGTTTCCCGGCAGACTGCGTGGGGGTCGGCCCAAGTATAGAGGGTCGGCGATGGCTGCCGCCGGGCAGTCCTTGATGCCTGCAGGGAACTTGGCAGGCCAACGTTCATGGGAAGGAATCGATGGAACGCAAGACGATGGCACGGTCGGCCCTGGGATCGGCACTGGTGGTTGCATTGACGGCATGTGGCGGCGGAGGCGGCGGCAGCAACGTGCGCATCGATCCCCCACCGACCACGCCGCCGCCCACGACGCCTCCCCCGACTCCTCCGACCACGCCCACCCAGCCGGCCGAACCGGCGATCAACGCGCACCTGTCCATCACCAAGGCCGACGCAGCGCGCAGCGCGGGGCTGGATGGCAGCGGCGTGCGTATCGGCATCGTCGATTCGGGCGTGCAGCGCAACCATCCCACCCTGGCCGGGCGGGTGCTGGCCAACTACAGCTACGTGGATCCGCGCAGCAACAACCTCAACAACGATGACGTGGTCGGCCACGGCACGGCGGTGGCCGAACTGGCGGCGGGCAAGGCCTTCGGGTCGTGGCCGGGAGGCATCGCGCCGAACGCGCAGATCGTCTCCGCACGGATCATTTCCGACACGCGCCCCACCGACGACGGGTCGGGCAACGGCAACGAGGTCGATGGCGCGCTTGGCCTGGCGGGGGTCCACCAGGACCTGATCAACCAGGGCGTGAAGATCATGAACAACTCATGGGGCGGGCTGTACTGGACCAATGCTGCGGCCACCGCCCCGATCGCGGCCGAGTACCGCCCCTTCATCATCGGCAACAACGGCCTGGTGGTGTTCGCCACCGGCAATGAATCCAAGGCCAACCCGTCGGACATGGCGGCGCTGCCCAGCCAGGCCGGCCCGAACAATTCGCGCCCGGCCGCCGACCTGGAGCGTGGCTGGCTGGCGGTCACCGCGGTCGACTCCGCCGACCCCAGCAAGCTGGCAGGGTATGCGAATGCCTGCGGCGTGGCGGCCAGCTACTGCCTCGCGGCGCCCGGTGCGGCGATCTTCGTCAATCCGAATTACCCGACCGGCTCCACCCTGCTGTGGAACTACGGCACCTCGTTTGCGGCGCCGCTGGTGTCCGGTGCGGCGGCCGTGGTCTGGCAGAAATATCCGTACTTCAGCAACGACCTGGTGCGGCAGACCCTGCTCGGCACCGCCACCGACCTCGGCGCGCCCGGCGTGGACAGCACCTTCGGCTATGGCCTGCTGAACATCGCCAAGGCCATCAACGGGCCGGCGAAGTTCGACTGGGGCAATGCCGTGGTCAACGTCTCGCAGACCGGCCTGGATTCGGTCTGGAGCAACGACATCAGCGGCAGCGGTGGCCTGGTCAAGCAGGGCGTCGGCGCGCTGGGGCTGTCGGGCACCAATACCTACACTGGCGAAACCCGCATCGAACAGGGCACGCTGGCGTTGCGCGATGGCGCGTCGATCACCTCCAACGTGGTCGTGGTGCCGCAGACCGGCGTGCCCGAGGGCGCCGCACTGCAGTTCATGAACGGCACCAGCCGGATCCGCGGCAATGTCGACAACGGCGCCACCATCATCCTGCGCAACGCCAATACCAGCGCCACCATCGAGGGCAACTACCTGCATCGTGCCGGCGCGCGGCTGAGCATTTCGCTGGGTTCCAACCCACTGGAGATCACCGGCACGGCCACCCTGCAGGGCGGTGACGTGCACGTCGCCAGCATCGTCAGCGGCTACGTGGCTGCCGATGGCCGCACCCAGACCGTGCTGCATGCCGGCCAGGGCGTCACCGGCCGCTTCGACGCGGTCAGCAACAGCCTGCCGCAGGGCACCCTGCTGCAGAGTTCGTTGACCTACGGCAGCGACAACGTGGTGCTGGTCACTGACCGCGTCAACGTCACCCAGGCCGCCAGCGTGGCGCGCGCCTCCAACGCCGCGCTGGCCTCGGCGCTGCGGGTGGAATCAGCGTTCGAACGCCTCGATCTCGGCGCCGGTTCGGCCTCCTTCGCCGATGGCGCGGCCGCGCTGCAGCGGGTGGAAGGCAACCAGGCCCTGCAGGCCAGTCTGGACAGCCTGTCCGGCAAGGCGCATGCGCTGGCCGCTGCGGCCACGTTCGACAGCATCGACCTGGGCCGCCGTGCATTGTCGGCCCGCTTCGGCCAGGTCCAGGCCGCTCCGCGGCTGGGCGGCGCCTGGCAGAACGCTCTGGGCGATGCCGGCCAGGGCAGCTTCTCGGCCAGCGGCACCGACAGCCGCGGCTGGATGATGGGCCAGGACGTGGCGATGGGCGGCAACGGCGTGCTCGGCTTCGCCTTTGGCGAACTGCGCAGCTACAGCAACAGCAGCTGGGGCGGCGACCGCGGGCGTGACCGGCAGTCGCAGGCGCAGCTGTACGCGGGCTGGAGCAGCGGTGGTGCCTACGCGCTGGGTCAGGTGGGCGCTGGCCAGTTCACCCGCCAGATCGATCGCCAGCTGCTGCTGGGAGCCGGCCAGTACGTCGTCAATGCGCGCTACGGCGGCAGCTTCAGCATGGCCAGCGTGGAGACCGGTTACCGCTTCGGTTCGGCGCAGGCAGCGCTGACCCCTTACGTGGGCGCCGATTACGCGCGGGTCGACAACGATCGCTTCAGCGAACAGGGCGGGTTGGGCTTCGGCCTGCGCACGCAGGGCGGTATCAGCAGGCGCAGCCAGGCTTTGGCCGGTGTGCGCGCCGAGCGTGAGTGGCGCGGCTGGTCGCTGCGCGGTTATGCCGAGTGGCAGCAGCTGCTGTCCAGCCAGGGCCAGGATGCGGACGCCAGCTTCGTCGGCGTCGACGCATGGGCACCGATGGCCGGCCTGCAGCCGACGCGTTCCGGTGGCCTGTTCGGCGTATCGGTGGAATCGTGGTTGAGCCGCAACGCGCGGCTGGGCTTCGGCTACGACCAGCGCTTCGGTCCGCGTGGGGATCTGCGCCAGGTGGCGCTGCGTTACAGCGCCGCTTTCTGATCGGGAAAAGCAGGGAGTGCCGGCCGCTGGCCGGCATCCCCTGTGTCCGTTCGCGGGCGGATCAACCGCCGCGCAGGTTGCCCAGGCGCGGTGTGCTGCGGCCGAGCGGCATCTTCAGCTTGCCGATGGACAGGATGCGCGCTTCGGCGATGCGGTCGGCCGCACGCTGCGGCGCGATGTTCTCACGCTGGGACAGCTCGAAGATGCGCGTGAGGTTGTGGTAGATGCTGCGGATCAGGCGCATCGCGCGTTCGCGGTTGTAGCCGTCGATCTCCAGCGACACGTTCATCACGCCACCGGCGTTGACCGCATAGTCGGGCGCGTAGAGGATGCCGCGCGCATGCAGTTCATCCCCGATCTCCAGGCTGGACAGCTGGTTGTTGGCGGTGCCGCAGATGATCTTGGCCTTGATGCGCGGCAGGGTGTCGGCGTTGATCGCGCTTTCCAGCGCGCACGGTGCGAACACGTCTGCGTTGACCTCGTGGATCTCGTCCGGCTTGACCGCCTCGGCACCGAAATCGCTGACCGCACGATCGACCAGGCTGCTGTCCAGGTCGGTCACGTACAGCTTGGCGCCGCGGTCGCGCAGCAGCTTGACCAGCTCCATGCCGATATGGCCCAGGCCCTGCACGGCGATGCTGGTCTTGCCCACTTCCTCGTGGCCGAACTTGAAGCGCAGCGACGCCATCAGCGCCTGCAGCGCGCCATAGGCGGTGAACGGGGCCGGGTCGCCGGAGCCACCGTGGACCTGGTGCACGCCGGTCACGAACTGGCTTTCCAGATAGATGTTTTCCATGTCGTTGACGTCGGTGCCGACGTCCTCGGCGGTGATGTAGCGACCGCCCAGCGAATCGACGTAGCGGCCGAAGGCGCGGAACAGCACTTCGGTCTTGTCCACCTTCGGGTCACCGATGATGACCGCCTTGCCGCCGCCTACATTGAGCCCGGCCAGTGCATTCTTGTAGGTCATCGTCCGGCTCAGCCGCAGCACGTCGGCCAGCGCCTCGTCGGTGCTGGCGTAGGGGCGCATGCGCACGCCGCCCAGGGCCGGGCCCAGGGTGGTGTTATGGATGGCGATGATCGCCTTCAGGCCGGCATCCTGGTTGTGGCAGAACACAACCTGTTCGTGGCCGGTGGTGGCGAGGGTTTCGAATAGCATGGCGTCTCCGATGGCGCGATCAGCGGCTAACTGCAGCGAACTGCCAATGAACGGTAGGGTCCCAAAACAAAAAAAGCGACGTCGTCATGGCTAGAGGACGGGTCGCGCGGCGTCATTCTAGTCCATTCCCCCGACATCTGCCGTGCAGATCCAAGCGGTCCGGGTTAAAGAAGATGAAAGTGCGGCCGATGCACCGTCGACGGCAGGTGGCCGTTGTGAAGAACGCGCAGGGGCAGTCAGTGGCAGCAGCAGTGCAACGACAGGGCCGATCCGGATGAGGCCGGCCTGGTGGCAAACGCTGGTGGGATGGGTGTCCCGGCTGTCCGGCACGGCCCCGGTGCGCCTGGCGACGGCACCGCGGCAGGCCGTGGCCGCCGCTGCAGCCAGCCTGCAGGGCGAGGCGCTGCCGCCGGCGGAGATCGCCGCGCACCTGCAGCGTGGCCTGCATGCACTGGCGCTGTACCCGCATCTGGCAGGCGAGCCGGCCACGCCCGGCCCGTCCGCCCTGGCCGACGTGGTGGACCGCGCGCTGCAGGACCGTGACTGGGCGACCCGGCAGCTGCCGCGGCGCCCGCAGCTGCTGCCGCAGCTGATCCAGACCGTCAATGACGAGGTGGCCTCGGCACGGGTGATGGCCGCGATCATCGGCCAGGACCCGGTGCTGACCGGCAACCTGCTCCGCATCGCCAACAGCCCGGCCTACAAGGTGTACGAGCGTCCGGTGGACAGCCTGCAGCGGGCGGTGACCCTGGTCGGCACCGAAGGCGTGCGGCAGATCATCAGTGCCGTGCTGGTGCAGCCGGTCATGCAGGTGCAGTGCGAGGTGTTCCCGCAGTTCAGCGCGATCAACTGGGAGCACGCGCTGCTGGCCTCGCGCGCGGCGGCGGATCATGCGCGCACGGTCACCTTCGGCGATGCCTTCGCCGCGCAGTGGCTCGGCCTGGTGCAGGGATTGGGCGCAGCGCTGGTGATGCGCCAGTTGCTGCAGGAAGCACAGGCACGCAACGAGACGGTGGCGCCGACGCTGGCCCTGGACCTGCTGGAGCGCTGGTCGCTGCCGCTGGCCCAGCGCGTGGCGGCAGCCTGGGACCTGCCCGAACCGGTGCATCAGGCGCTGGCCGCCGATGCCGAAGGTCCGCTGGCCGACAGCCTGCGCCTGGGCAGCGCGGCTGCGGCCGCCAGCCTGCTGTGTCGCCACGGTCACGGTACGCAGGCGCGCATGCTGGCATTGCTGGAGCAGCTGCCCGCAGCGCCGCCGCACGCCCTGCGCTGGATCTGGCGGCGCCTGCACGGGCGCAACGTGGAAACCCTGGATGAAACCATGCACGACGCCCACGGCGAGGGCGGCGCGTGAGCGCTACAGCTGCGATTCCACCGGCAGCCAGCCGATCACCCGCGACAGGATTCTCTGGCGCGGCGTGGATTCCGGCTCGGCGTCGGCCCAGCGTGGTGGGGGTGCACGCTCCAACCAGCGAAGCTCGTCGTCGGGGCCAAGTGCAAGCCACCAGCTGTGCTGGGGATCGGCCAGCCGCAGGTACTCCTCCCCTAATTTCCTGCCCAGCACAGGGTCATCGAACAGCACGCCCATCTCCGTGTTGAGGTACGCCGAGCGCGGGTCCAGGTTGAACGAGCCAACGAAACCACGGCGATCATCTATGACAAAGGCCTTCGTGTGCAGGCTGGCGCCACTGCTGCCAAAGACCCCGCCGTTGCCTGACTGGCCCTGGGCCTTCAGCTCGTAGAGCTGCACGCCTGCTTTCAGCAGCGGGATGCGGTAACCGCGATAGCCGCCGTGGACAGCAGCGACGTCATTGGCGGCCAGTGAATTGGTAACCACACCAACCTGCACGCCGCGCCAGCTCATGGTCGAAAAGCCGTCCAGCCCCTCGTTGCCGGGCACGAAGTACGGGGAGATGAGCAGGGCTTTGGTGCGCGCCGACTGCAGCTGCTTCACCAAGGTACTGACCAGCCATTGCGAACGGTCATCCCGCTTGTGCTTCAGCGGGGGGTCGGACATGACGCTGACGTTGCTGCTCCAGTGCAATGCTGTCAGGTAAGGGCGGCGCGCTTCCCGCAGGCCCTTTCCGCGCTCCAGGTAGGGACGGGCGGCATCGCGACCCGCTTCGTGCCGGATCTGGCGCACCAGCAGGCGCAGTTGCGCGTCGGTCTGGAACGCCATGGCTGCTACCGGAATCGCAGCCTCGCTGTTCCAGTAATCGTCAAAGATCCGGCTGGCATCGGTCACGACCGGGCCTGCCACAAGCAGATCCAGATCCTGGAAGTTCACATCCGTGCGCGCGCTGAAATACTCTTCGCCGATATTGCGTCCGCCGATGATCGCGACCCGGCCGTCGGCAATCCAGCTCTTGTTGTGCATGCGGTGGTTGACGCTGAAGAAGCGCTGCACCATCTCGACCATGCGCAGCAGCCCGCTGCGGTTTCTAAACGGGTTGTACAGGCGGATCTCAATGTTCGGATGGCGGTCAAGGGCCAGCATCAGCCCATCCTTGTCGCGCCCGTTCATGTCATCCAGCAGCAGGCGTACCCGCACGCCGCGTTCGGCCGCGTCATACAGGGCCTTGGCCATCAGATGACCCATCAGATCGTCGTGCCAGATGTAGTACTGCAGGTCGAGGCTGCGCCCGGCCTGCCCGGTGATCAGCGCACGGGCCGCGTAGGCGTCCATGCCATCGCCGAGGAAGGCGACGCCTGACTTGCCTGGATGTGTCCGCTGCTGCGGGCCGAGCACTTGGTCGATCGCGGTCTGCGAAGGCTGCACGGGCAGGGCATGGCTGGCCGGTCCGCGCGCCTGAGGCGTCAGGTAGTCTGCCAGCAGCAGGCCGGACAGCACCAGCAGCACCAGTAGTGCGACGAGGATGGTTGCGCACCGTAGTGCGCGTCGCCACAAGGGCCGGTGTGTTTTCATCCTTGCATGCTAGAGGATGGGCGTCATGCTGGAATGACGCCGCGCAAGCGGGGCGCGCAGGCTCAGAACCGCTCGTCGCTGCCCAGGTAACGCCACTGCGCCGGCGGCAGCGGCCCCAACGCCACGCGGCCGATGCGCAGGCGGCGAACCGCAGCCACCTGCAGCCCGGCGTTGCCAACCGCCGTGCGCAGGCCCTTGGCGGTCAGGCCCTTGCCGGCAAAGCGCAGGCGCTGCTCGTTCTGCCAGCTGACCTTGGCGCCACCGGATTCGTGCTGCAGCCGTGCCATCAGCCACGGCCCGCGCTCGGGCCCTCCCTCGGCCACTTCCACCAGGTATTCCTGTTCGGTCCGGCCCAGGTTGCGCTGCAGGTGGGCGAGGGTGGCCGGGTCCTGGCTGACCACCACCAGGCCGCTGTCGGCCGCCGGCAGCGATGCCGCCAGCTGCAGCCCATGGAAATGACGCTGCAGCGGACGGATGTCGCTGGCATCGAGCTCGCTGCGGGTAGCGCTGCTCACCATTGCGCAAAGCGCCTCGGCGGCAACGCCGGCGGGCTTGTGCAGCAGCATGGTGACCCGCTCGGCCTTGGTGTCTTCGGCCTGTTCGGCCATCACGACCACCGCGCTGTCATCGACCGGGCGCTGTGGCTGTTCGACCACCTCGCCATTGACCGTGACCCAGCCGCCTTCGATGTAGCGGCGCGCCTCGCCGCGCGGGATGCCGAGCAGGGCGGCCAGGTGTTTGTCGAGGCGGGTCGGTTCCATGGCGGGCAGGTCGGTCTGGGGGGGCGCAGTGTAGCTGCTGCGGGCGGTCAGCGCTGGCTGCGGTTGGCCAGCTCGGTCAGGTACAGGCGGGTATCGAATTCCAGCTGCAGGTACTCCGGCTCCATGTGCTGGCACAGCTGGTAGAAGGCCTTGTTGTGGTCGGCCTCCTTCAGGTGGGCCAGTTCATGTACCACGATCATGCGCAGGAAGGCTGCCGGCGCCTGGCGGAACACGGTGGCGATGCGGATCTCGCGGCTGGCCTTGAGGCGGCCACCGTGCACGCGGGAAATGGCGGTGTGGGTGCCCAATGCATGCTTGATGACTTCCAGCGTGTTGTCGTAGCAGACCTTGTTGAGCGGGACCGATTTGCGCAGGTAACGGTCCTTCAGGTCCTGCGTGTAGTCGTACAGCTGGCGGTCGCTGCGTACCTCGTGCGGGTCGGGGTAGCGCTGCTGCAGCCAGGGGCCGAGCTTGCCCTGGGCCAGCAGTTCGCTGACCTGGGCGACCAGGGGTTCGGGATAGCCGGTGAGGTACTTCAGGACAGCCATGCAGGGGCGGCGGGGCGTCGGTAGAATGGGGCATCCAAGATTACACGCGGTACGCAACGACCATGGCAAAGCCCAACGCGCTGCAGGAACAATTGCTCAAGGCCGGCCTGGCCAAGAAGTCGCAGGCCAGCGCCGCCGCGAGCGCGCAGGCCAAGGCCCGCCAGGGCAAGGCGGAATCGACCTCGGCCGAGGTCCAGCGCGAAGCTGAACGCGCCCGCGCCGAGAAGGTCGAGCGTGACCGTGCGCTGGCCGCCGAGCGCAATGCGCAGGCCAAGCTGGCTGAACAGAAGGCGCAGGCGAAGCAGATCATCACCGCCCATGCCGTGCCCCACAAGGGCGATGACGAATACCGCTTCAGCGACGGCGCGGCGATCCGCACCCTGCTGATCGACCCCAAGCTGCGCAAGGCGCTGTCGGTGGGCGTGCTGGTGATCGTCGCCCAGAGCGAGGGTTATGCGCTGCTGCCGCGTGCCGCCGCCGAGAAGGTGCGTGAGCGCGCCCCGGAAGCAATCATCGTCGACCACGGCCAGCCGGGCTCGACCGCCGAGATCTCCACCGGCAACGCCGAGGACGACGCGTACTACGCCCAGTTCCAGGTTCCTGACGACCTCGTCTGGTAAGGCGCGGCTGAACCGGCTGCGGCGATCGCCGGGCCGGGCCCGGCGCTGCCGTTTGCTGCGGGGTGTATCGTCCCCATATCAGGCGACACACCTGCGGAGGAGAGCCATGGCCACCGGATGGGCGGGAGACGGCGCGGTACAGGACCAGATCGACGCCACCGTCGACGATGCGATCGCCCGCGCGCGGCGCCAGCTGCGGCAGGGCCCGGGTCTGGAACACTGCGAGGAATGCGACGCGCCGATCCCGTTGGCGCGGCGCGAGGCCGTGCCCGGCGTACGGTTGTGCGTGGCCTGCCAGCAGGCGCTGGACGACGATGAGCAGGCGCATGCGGGCTACAACCGGCGCGGCAGCAAGGACAGCCAGCTGAGGTGAAGAGGGTTTTTTATTGCAGGGCTGCGCCCTGCACCCGCTCAATGCAACGGCAACGTCAAAAGCCGAAGCGGCATTCCGTGGGATGGCGGGGCACTGTGGGTTTGCGGGGACGCCGTAAACCCATCCATGGGGGCTTGGTCGCCGCTTGCTCGTGTGCGCTGTCCTGCGCACACGGCAAGACCGGG
>NZ_JBXFWG010000076.1:0-11963 GCF_056854535.1 Stenotrophomonas sp. STEN054
TCGGACCGCCTCGATCTTGAACTCATCGGTGTACCGCTTCGTGCTCATAATCACCTCCGCCTAAGCCATAGTTTATGGCTGCGAGGTGTCTACGGAACCCTGGGCGATTCAAAACCAGCAAACCAATTCGCAACGAAGCCATGCATTACCATTTTATTCTACCGGTCGGCAAAGCCCACCAAGCGAGCCGTTTGACGAGACCAACTTTCCAAGAGATCCTGTGCGCCAGACTCGCCACCATTCCTCAAAGAAGAAAGAATCGCATCCAATTTACGCTGAACTAGATCAGACTTTGGCAAGTTCAAAAGTCTCTCCAGCGTGGCATCTGCCGCAACGAAATCGCCAAGCCTGATGGCGGATATGTATTTTATCCACTCCGAGTAGTCGCTAGTGAAGTCAAGCCCGTCGACATAGATCAACAGATCTGCTGCCGTCTTCACCGCCTCAAGTTTTTCTGCGTGCGCCTTATACACCCCACAGAAAAAGTCTTTATCCTCTTCCGCGCTTGCAATCCTCTGACCTAAAGACATGTGCAGGAAGGATAAATCATCATAGGTCGGAACTACGAAGGTCCATATATAGGTAGAGGATGGAGCAGGATCCAACGTGAAACCTGAGATGACATCCCTCGTATGAAATGCAATCAAAAAGTTTCCAACGGCGCGCAGGCCACTGCTCTTGGCCTGGCGCTTCATCCTCCAAAGTGCTATGGATTTCATGTTAGGGCACTCACCTTTCCAGAACACCACAAAGTATAGTTCCTCTAGGGAGATGCTTGTAGTAATTGCGAATTTCCGCTGCAGTCAGACCAGCGGCTCCCGACTTCAATTCGACCGCATATTTCGGGTACGCCCTGGGCCCATATATGCCGTCGGCGCGAACTGATCCTGGGGTTCCGTAGTCTACAACGATCCCGTTCAAGTAAGAGACTTCGGCATCGTACGGAGCACCATAGGCTTTCACGTTAATAGCAAATTGCACATGGATTCGCGTCCCCCGCAACACACTGAAAGGCCATATCCTATCGAGGGGGGAAGATGGATATGCCGAGATGGCAGCCTGCGCAGCCTCGCTAAATACTGACATTCCCGGTAGCGTCCGACAAACCGATGTCTGCTCGCAAAGGCCTAGCGAATCTATGCCAACAAGGGGGTTGCCCCCTACATACGAATATGTGCTAACTCCTCCCGCCAACCCAATCGGATCACTCTGAGAGTAGCGCCCCACTGCTGGGTCATACTCCCGCTGGTAGTTGTAGAACAACCCACTCGCATCCGTCGCCTGCTGGCCCGGGAAGCGCAGCGCCAGCTCGAACGCCACACCGTCGCCATCCGGGTCGGCACTCGGAATCTGATTGCCGAACACCTCGCTCTTGTTGCTCCACTCCCAGATCGCAACATTCCGCGTCGGGTCGATCACCACGCGCGGCGTACCCAGATGATCCGGCTGCACGTAGGCCAATTCCGGCACGCCGGTAGCTGGCACATTGATCACCGCCACCGGGTAGTTGTCCAGCCAGATGGCCTGCTGCTGCGCCTGTCCCGTGGCCGAATAGTTGCCCAGCCATTGCCCGGCCTCATCGTACAGCGTGATCTGAGCTGCGCCACCGGCTGGAGTACGCAGCATGCGCTCGCCGCGATGGTTGTAACCGTAGCTTTCCAGCACGGCATTGCCCTGCTTCACCGCGTTCATGCGGTTGGTATCGTTGTAGATGAACGCCTTGCCGCCGATGCCGGTGGTGTTGCCCGCCGCGTCATGGCTGCGTACCTCGCCATCCACCGCAGTCAGGCGATGGCTGGTTGCGGGATAGGTGTAGCTGGCGGTCCCCGCCGAGGTGGTCAGCGCGGTGCGATTGCCGGTGGCGTCATACGCATAGGTTTCAATCGGCGTGCCGGTCGCGCCGTCCTGGGTCTGGGTCAGGCGGCCCAGCGTGTCGTAGGCGTACTTGGCGAGCACCTCCGAGCCTGCGCCGTTCTTCAGCTCGGTGATCGAACCGACCGGGTTATAGCCGTAGCCCAGCGACAGGCCACCTGCGGCCGGGTCATGCACCGCCTGCGGGCGGTAATCCAAATCCAGCGGACGCTGCAGTTGGCGGCCATTGCCATAGGTCCAACCGGTCGCCGGGCCGAAGGCCGCGTAGGTCACGTTGTTCACCACGATCTGGCGAGACTGGCCGGGTCGGGTCAGCCCGATCTGGCTGATGCGCCCTTGGGTATCGCGCACATAGTCGGCCACGCTGCCGTCGGGGTAGGTCAACGCGGCCAGCCGTCCCGACTTGCTGTAGGCGTAGCGCAGCGTGCTGGCAACGCCGTTGACAGTCTGCACCTTGCGGGTGACCTGGCCGAAGCGGTCGTGGCAGTACTGGGTACTGCCGTTGGCGTGCAGCACCTGCCCCAGGCGGCCCTTGGCAAAGCGCTCGTCGGCGGCACAGGCAGCCGGTGCCACGTCATACCTGTAGCCCACATCCAGATTGGGGTCCGGAAAGGCGACGCCGATCAGGCGGTTGAGTACATCGTAGTGATAGGTGGCGGTGACGCCACGCGCATCGGTGGCCGTCTTGCGATTGCCGGCCGCATCCACTGTGAAGCTGCTGGCGCCACTGTCCGGGCTGACCTGCCCGGTCAGGTCACCGAAACCGTTGTAGGCGTAGGTGGTGTGCAGGCCCTTCGGGTCGGTGACCTGGGTGACCTGGTCCAGCGCGTTGTACTGGCTGCGGATCTCCGCCGCCACGCCGCCGACGTCCTGCAGGGTCTGGGCCAGGCGGTTCAGCGGATCGTACTGCTGGCTCGTCACACGCTGCAGGGCGTCGGTCACGGTCTGCGGGTTGCCGTTGGCATCGTAGGCAAAGCCGGTGGCGTGATTGCCTGCGTCCTTCAGTGCGGTCAGCTGGCCGAGCGTGTTGAACGTCCGTGCCAGGGTACGGCGCAGGGTGCCGCCGGTATCCAGCGTGTCTTCCTTGACGCGGTTGCCGGCATTGTCCAGTGTGTAGTGAATCGTGTTGCCTGCGTTGTCCTCGATGTCGGTCAAGCGCAGGGCAGCATCGTAGACGTAGGAAACGCTGCTGCCATCCGGCTCGGTGGTCTTCTGCACCTGGCCCGTCGGCCAATAGCTCAGCTGGGTGACCCGATTCTCGGCCGTGCTGGCACCGCGTACGGTGATCGAGGTCGGCCAGCCGCGGGCATGGTAGGTGTAATCGGTCACCACGCCGTTGGCATCCTTGACCGACAACGGCCGCCCGAACGCGTCGTAGGCCAAGGTCTCAACCGTCTGGCCCAACGCATTGGTCACACTGCGCAGGTCGCCCTTGCGATAGGTGCAGGCACCTCCGGTCGCGCACCCTGCATCATCCGCCGAGTAATAGGCATAGGTAACGGCATCGGCCACATCCGTGCGCGGGCCATCCACACTCTTCAGCAGCCCCTTCACCGGGCAGCTGCCTGCCGCTGCCACATCAGCGGCTTCGCAGTACGTGTAGCTGGTGATGCGCGTCTGACCGGACGCGATGTCGGTCACCGTGTTGGCCGTCGGCTGGCGTCGGGTATTGAAGGACGTTCGGGTTTCACGATTGCCGATGCGGGTGGTCAGTACCGCATTGGTTTCGACGTCGCGCGCAGTGGTCACCACCCGCTGCTCGGGCAGGCCAAACGCTTCGGTCACGGTATGGATGCTGACGGCACGACCACTCACCGGGTCAGTGCCCTGCGCATAGGTGTGCTTGGTCTGGATGCCGCGGCGATCGGTGTAGGTATCCAGACGGCGGCGGAAGTCGACACTCTGGTCGTAGTAGGTTCGGCTGACTGTTCCCTGCGAATCCGTCAGGCCGGTCACCTTGCGCGACGGAGCGCTATCGCCGCCGGGTGTCAGGGTGTAGTCGGTCTGCCGCCCAAGCGCGTCGGTCACGACCGCACCGCCGTTGGGGCTATAGGCCAGCGTCACACCATCGGCACCGCCGGCATGCTGACTGGAGATCACACGGCCGATGGAATCGTAGGTAAAGGTGCTGTAGCGACGACCGTCCTCGGCGGTGATACCCGTCAGGTGCTGGGGGAAAGCCTGGTTCTCGTAGTGATACGTGCGCACACCGCCACCCGCATAGGTCACCGTGGCGACCTGGTTCTGCGATGTGTAGGTGTAGGTGGCGAGCGCAATGCCTTCGACCAGCACCGAACTGATCAGCGCCTCATAGTCGTTGGACTGGTAAACGAACTCCAGTGTGCGGCCACTGCTGTGGGTGACCGCCGCAAGGCGGTCGCTGTCGTCATAGATGTAGGTCAGCGACGTGCCATCCGCGAAGCGCTTCGCGGCAAGACGCCCGTCCGCGCCGAAGGTAGAGATGGAATCCGCCGAGTACAGTGTCCAGTTGCCGCTCTGGACCAGACGGTCACCACTGTCGTCGTCCGCCTCATAGGCTTGGCCGATCTTCTTGAATGCACGCTGGAAGCCGGTGCTTTCAATGATGCCCACACTGTCAACACCATCCAGTGCCAGGTTGGCGCCCAGCGAATGGGTCCAGCCATAACCGAAGCCACCGGATGAGGTGGAGATGCCGGAGTGATAGAAGCGCGTCAGCGCGATCCAGCCCAGATCGAAGTCCTGCGCGATCTCGTACTTCTCGCCCGTTTTAACATCACACGGATTGCCGACATTGCCGTCGCAGGTATCGCCGTTGGAGGGCGGGTCCTTGTCGGGAAGCGGACTCATGTTCGTAGCTGTATCGTTACGGGACATGGGGCAGTTGCCGTTGCCGCCATCCTTGTCGCACTTCTGCGACTTCGAGGTGATGGTCGCAACGAACTCCTCGTTCACGCAGGCGTTGTGTGTGTTGGACCACTGCGTAAGAGGAACGGGGCAATCAAGGCGGCGTTTGCGGCCGAAGGCCGTCTGGCTCACGTAGGGAGCGCAGGGCGATTCGGCCGTGTTCTGCCCGATCATATGAGTGATCTGATAGAACCTCGACTCCACCACGCCTTCCGTTTCCGGCGTACCAGAGAACCATTCCCCTTGAGGTGTGACAGCAGCGCCCGGACAGACGGGGTTGGCTGCCTGAACATCAGCGAGGAAGCTTGCGACCATCGCCTCTTCGGTCGAAAACTCTGCTGTACCGAGATAGGTCCAGTCTGGATCGGAGGGTTGCGCCTTCCCCATCCAGTAAGTGATCGACGTGTTTCCGTTCAAGTCCACGACTTTCGACTTGATCTTGTCGACAGACTGCCAACCGAACTGGAACTCCGGCGGGAACGGACTCGGTGCGGGCAGGCTCTTGATCGCCTGCACCGCCTGCTGCTGGGTCTTGTACTGCGTCGAATTGCCACCGGGCTGCGAAATGCGCCAAGTGATCTTGCTTTCCTGCGCTTCTGCCACGGCCGCGGTGATGCCACTCAGGGCAGCGATTACCAGCGCGGCACGCGATAAGGACTTCAGTCGCTCCAACATACCTGTTCCCCTTCCTGGACGAACACAACGCCGGCGAGGAACGAGAACGCGGGGGTAGAGCCCCATCACGTCGTGTTTCGGATCGTCCCTGGTCCGGAATGCGTTGCAGCTTCACTGAGCCCTTGTCCTCCAGATCGTCGGAATAATCAAGCCAATGATCGTGATACCCATCACACTTACCGGGTTGGAAAATCGCTGTAGAGCTGTTGAACCAGCGCTACAGCAAAGATGGCTCATCACTTACTGCACTGGCGCCCCAGCAAATCTTCTAGCGCGGGTTTGACGAGACCTTGCTCGAATAACTGCTTAAACCGCAGCGAAGGCGGCGGCCCCTCCTTAGGAGATCCGCTCAACGGCATTGAGTTAATCGTTTGAGTTGCGCCACCTTCTATCGGGCCTTCGGGGTTGCTTGTCGGGCCGCTTATGGCCCGGCGAGGAACACGGAAAGTGGAGCGCCTTTGCCCTGGGGAAGACTATGCCGACCGGGCTAGAGATAAGGGGTTCTCGTGGTGGCAGCGGTGGGCCATGACCGTGCTCACCAAATTCTAACGGCAGAGCTAGGTAATGACCGCGATGCAGAGTTCGACATAGATTACTTTTGGGCAGATGGCAGCCTTGCCGGACCTTGACCCACGCCTTGATCACCAAGGGGGTGCGACGATGGGCATGGGGCATCGAATTCTACAGCTTGAGGTCCTTGGGGCTGTCGATTTGCCACCGCTCCGTCACGGTCCCATCCGGTTGACGCGTGCGGTCCAACGTCAGTTCACGGAGGTTCTCGGCGCTCGTCAGGCGAGCAATGAGCAGGTCAGCATCCGACTTGCTGAGCTTGGCCACGCGTTGATCCTTCAACTGTGCGAAGAGCCGAGCATAGCCCGCTCCAAGCACGACTGCACGCACGTGCGCCTGGGCGAGATCGTGGGTCTTGAGGGTGCGCTTGATGAGCCGGCAATCGAGCACGGCTTGCAAATCAGTAGGAACGCGCTGGACGAACGACCAGCGGCCGGTGGATGACCGGCTCAAATGATGGGGGATGCGCATGCGAGTGTTTCCTCTGCATGCTTCCTGCTTTCCAATCCGACCTCATCGATGATTTCAATTAAAAATCAACGAGTTAGGGTCTTTTGGCGGAGAGAGTGGGATTCGAACCCACGGAAGGTTTAACCCTTCGCCGGTTTTCAAGACCGGTGCCTTAAACCGCTCGGCCATCTCTCCGTATCGGCCCAGCCTGCTGGCCGGGCACGCATTCTCGCACGGCTGGGCGATTTGCCCAAGACCGGCGTAACGCTGGGCAGGGCCTGGCGCTACGGGCAAGCCTCAGCCCGCGTCCACCGCCAGCGCACCCAGCGCACTGGCCTTGATCTTTTCCTTGGCCTTCTCGCACGCGCCACCGCAATCCAGGCGCGAGGCCTCCAGCTGCGGCGGCAGGTGTTCGGCCAGGAAATCGATGAACACGCGCACTGCCGGCAGCAGACCGCGGCGCGAGGCGAACACGGCGTGGCACACGCCCTGCGGCAGCGACCAGTCCGGCAGCACCACTTCCAGTTCACCATTGCGCACGGCTTCGGCGCAGACGGTTTCCGGCAGCATGGTGATGCCGAAACCGTCCTTCACCATGCTCTGCAGCAGCGGGAAGTCGAAACCGGCCACGCGCGGCTGCAGGTCCACCCGGCGCACTTCGCCTTCCGGGCCATGCAGCTCCCAGCGCTGGCGCGCCTCGTCTTCGCTGATGCTGAGGGTGACGTGCTGGGTCAGCTCTTCCGGGTCTTTCGGGCGGCCGGCGCGGTCCAGGTACTTCGGGCTGGCCACCAGCAGTTCCTGCACCTGGCCGAAGCTGCGCATCACCAGGCTGCCATCGTCATCGAGGCGCGAACGCACGCGCAGGGCCACGTCGTAGCCTTCATTGATGATGTCCACGCGGCGGTTGCTGATGTTCAGCTGCAGGCGGACCTTGGGGTACTGCTCAAGGAACCTGGGCAGCAGCTTGGGCAGCTGCATCTGCGCCAGCGACACGGGCACGCTGGCACGCACGACACCGCGCGGCTCGGCGCTGAGGCGGTCGACCACTTCGCGCGCGGCCTGGGCCTCGGCCAGCATGGTCTGCGCATGGCGGTGCACGCTGGTGCCGACATCTGTCACGGCGAAACGGCGCGTGGAACGCTGCAGCAGGCGCACGCCGAGGTCGGTCTCAAGCTGGCTGATACGGCGGCTCAGGCGCGATTTGGGGATACCCAGAGCGCGCTCGGCGGCGGCGAATCCGCCGTGGTCGACCACCATGGCGAAGTAGTAAAGGTCATTCAGGTCATGCATACCCGAGTTCCATATCTAGAACAATTCGTGGCATTGAACCACCTTTATCCTGCCCATGCAACAACCTATCGTTCTCTCCGTCGGCGGCAAACACCGCCCCTTCCTTCCAGAACATAGGTGACTGCCATGAAGCTTCTGCATCTCGACGCCAGCGTGCTTGGCGACAATTCCGTGTCCCGCCAGCTGACCGCTGCTGTGGTCGCCCAGTTCAAGAACCAGATCGACGGCCTGCAGGTCGATTATCGCGATCTTGACGCCAATCCGGTACCGCATCTGCGCAGCAGTTCGCTGGCCGGTGTCGATGCCGCCGAGGCGACCGACGCTGAACAGGTGATGCAGCAGTTCCTGGCCGCTGACATCCTGGTCATCGGCGCGCCGATGTACAACTTCAGCATCCCGTCCACCCTGAAGGCCTGGATCGACCGCGTTGCCGTGGCCGGCCGCACCTTCAAGTACACCGAGAACGGCCCGGTGGGCCTGGCCGGTGGCAAGCGCGTGATCGTGGTGAGCGCCCGTGGCGGCATCTACACTGATTCGCCAGCCGACTTCCAGGAACCCTTCCTGCGCCAGGTGTTCGCCTTCATGGGCATCGACAACGTCGAGTTCGTGCGTGCCGAGGGCATCGCCTACTCGCCGAAGCACCGCGAAGACGCCATTGCCGGCGCGCTGTCGGCCCTGCCGTCGCACGCTGCCGAAGAAGTGGCTGCATAAGTACTGCGTTGCAGCGATCGGCGCCCTCCCCCCCTCCTCGTCGGGGCGCTGATTGCGGGCCGGGAGCCCCTCCCCCATCCCGGCCCACCCCAACGGCTCCGCTTTGCGGGGCCGTTTTTTGTTGCGCGCTGCCGGTAGGCTGGGGGCATGGACTACATCGTGACGGCTGCGCATCGCAGTGAGTTTCCGCACCCGATTACCCTGCGCCGTGGGCAGGCGCTGGTGGTGGGCGAGCGTTATGAGGGCCCTGAGGGCTGGGAGGACTGGTTTCTGTGCCAGGCCGAGGGGCAGGAACCAGGGTTCGTGCCGGTGCCGGTGATCGGGCGCGATGCGCAGGGTGGCGCGTTTGCCACGGAGGATTACTGTGCGCGGGAGCTGGATGTGGATCCAGGGCAGGTGTTGCGCGGCGTGCGAACGCTCAATGGATGGGCGTGGTGCGTGCCGGAAGACGGTGAGCCCGGGTGGGTGCCGTTGGAGAAGGTGCGGGTTGTGGGGTGATCGCGGGGTTCACCCACGCATAGCGTGCTCAGTAGATCCACGCCATGCGTGGATGCGGGACCGCGCCATGCGCGGATCCCCCCACACAAAACCGCCGGGCATGGCCCGGCGCTACCGGGTTCAACCGATGGTTTCGACGCCACCCATGTACGGCCGCAGCACGTCCGGCACGGTGATGGTGCCGTCTGCGTTCTGGTAGTTCTCCATCACGGCGATCATCGCACGGCCGACGGCCACGCCTGAGCCGTTCAGGGTGTGCACCAGTTCCGGCTTGCCGGTGGCCGGGTTGCGCCAGCGGGCCTGCATGCGGCGGGCCTGGAAATCACCGGTGTTGGAGCACGAGCTGATCTCGCGGTAGGTGTTCTGCGAGGGCAGCCAGACTTCCAGGTCATAGGTCTTGATCGCCGAGAAGCCCATGTCGCCGGTGCACAGCAGCACCTTGCGGTACGGCAGGCCCAGCTTTTCCAGCACCACTTCGGCGCAGCGGGTCATGCGGGTGTGTTCGGCGTCGCTGTCTTCCGGGCGGCAGATCGACACCAGCTCGACCTTCTCGAACTGGTGCTGGCGGATCATGCCGCGCACGTCACGGCCGCCGCTGCCGGCTTCAGCGCGGAAGCACATCGAGTGGGCGGTCACGCGCAGCGGCAGGCGCTCGGCGTCGACGATCTCGTCGCGCACCAGGTTGGTCAGCGGCACTTCCGAGGTCGGGATCAGGTAGCGCGTGGAATCGCCCACGGCGGTCTTGAACAGGTCGTCCTCGAACTTCGGCAGCTGGCCGGTACCACGCAGCGAATCGGCGTTGACCAGCAGCGGCACGTTGGTTTCTTCGTAGCCGTGTTCACCGGCGTGCAGGTCCAGCATGAACTGGGCCAGGGCACGGTGCAGGCGGGCAACCTGGCCGCGCAGCACGGTGAAGCGCGAGCCCGACAGCTTGGCCGCGGTCTCGGCGTCCAGACCGGCATTGCGGGCGCCCAGCTCGACGTGGTCCAGCACCGGGAAATCGAAGGTACGTGGGGTGCCCCAGCGCGCCTGCTCGACGTTGTCGTTCTCGTCGGCGCCGGCCGGCACGTCATCGGCAGGCAGGTTCGGGATGCCCGCGGCGATGGTGTCGATCTTTTCGCGCAGCTCGTCCAGGGCCACTTCCGAAGCCTTCAGCTCGTCGGCGAAGGCGGCCACTTCGGCCATGATGGCCGACACGTCCTCGCCCTTGGCCTTGGCCTGGCCGATGGCCTTGGAACGGCTGTTGCGCAGGCTCTGCAGTTCCTGGGTCCGCACCTG
This sequence comes from Stenotrophomonas sp. STEN054, assembly GCF_056854535.1. Classification (NCBI taxonomy): domain Bacteria; kingdom Pseudomonadati; phylum Pseudomonadota; class Gammaproteobacteria; order Lysobacterales; family Lysobacteraceae; genus Stenotrophomonas; species Stenotrophomonas sp. STEN054. The sequence goes on from NZ_JBXFWG010000076.1 coordinate 10,231, forward strand.
GATGCGCTTGCGATCGGCCTCCAGAGACTCCAGGGCAGACACGTCGAGCTCGAAGCCGCGGCTGGTGCGCAGGCGTTCGGCGAGGTCGGCGGGCTGGTGGCGGAGCAGGGCTGGATCAAGCATGGCGGGTGTCGTGGTGGGTATCAGGAACGGGATTATCGCCTGTTATACGGATTTCTGCCGCCCGGTTCATTCCCACCGTGGCAGAATCGGGGCATTCCCTGCTGGTCCGGTCCATGTCTGCACCCCGCTCATCGCCTGCCAAGTCGTTCACTGTGCATATCCCGCGCAACGCCCTGAAGATCGCCGGCATCGCCTTCGGCGTGGGCGTGCTGCTGTTCGTGGTGGTCTGGTTGACCGGCCGCGACAAGGAATTCTTCCGCGCCGATGACCCGGCCACGCAGACCCCGCAGGAAACCGCGCAGGTCGAGCCGCTGCCCGAGCCCCTGCCCGCCGCGGCCGGCTCCAGCGACATGCCCGATGCCAAGCCGGCACCGGTGCAGGAGGAGGCGCCGAAGCTGGTGGAAACCGCCCCGCCGCCGCCGGCCAGCACCGAACCGGCCCCGGCCGCGCCGGGCAGCACCGCGCCGGCCACCGGCAACAGCCAGCCGATGCCCGTGGCGGGCCAGTCGCCGCCGCCGACCTACCCGGCCGCCGCGCTGCGTCGTGGCGAGTCCGGCAGCGTGGTGGTGCGGGTGGACGTGGATGCCACCGGCTATGCCAACAACATCACCGTGATCCAGCGCAGCGGCTCGCGCGAGCTGGACCGTGCCGCCAGCGACGCGGTGCGCCGCTGGCGCTTTACCCCCGCGCTGAGCAACGGCCAGCCGGTGCCGGGCTCCATTGAGGTGCCGTTCGACTTCAAGCCGCAGTAACTGAATGCTTCCCGGCAGGCAACCTGAACCCTGCCGGTCGCGTTGACGCAACGCTGACACACCGCTACATCGCCTCGGGCAAGACTTTGTGCGTCGTTACTGACGCGAGGAGTCTGCAATGAGTGATGCTACCCATGAACACCTTCATTCCCCGCATCTGCAGCAGGACGTGAGCGAGCGCCCGCAGCGCACCTCACCCTGGCTGTGGCTGGCGCTGATCGTGGCGATGTTTGCCGCCGCACTGTTGTGGCTGCGGTTCTCGAACCAGGATGACGTGGCACCGGCCCCGGTGGGCGAACGCATGCTGCCGGCCAGCGAGACCCCGGTGGCCACGGCGCCTGCAGCGCGCAACGCGGCCCCGGCCAGCGAGCAGCGCAAGACGACCCCGGCCGCTCGCAACCGTGAGGCCAGTCCGCTGGCCAGCAATGACAAGCCGACCTACCCGGCGACTGCGCTGCGTAACGGCGTGCAGGGCAGCGTGGTGGCCAGCCTCAACGTGGATAGCCGTGGCAACGTGACCGAGGCGAGCATCGTGTCGCGTAGCGGCGAGCGCAGCCGTGACCTGGATCGCTCCGTGCTGCGCACCGTGCAGGCCTGGAAGTTTGAGCCGGCCATGCAGAACGGTCGTGCCGTGGCGAGCGTGGTGCGCGTGCCGGTGGATTTCCGCACCGAGCAGCGTTGATCGCGAGCGAGGGGTTCGTGATCGGGAGACGGAGGCTTCGGCCTCCGTCTTTTTTTGTGCCGGGGTTGTGGGTTGCCGGCCAGCGGCCGGCACTACCGCCGCGGCTTGGTTTCCGCCGGGCATGGCCCGGCCCTACCGGGCGGCGTTTGGTAGCGCCGGGCCATGCCCGGCGGGCG
>NZ_JBXFWG010000077.1:0-11356 GCF_056854535.1 Stenotrophomonas sp. STEN054
GGGGCCCGGCTTGGCGGGGGCTACCAGGTGGCCACGTACCGGCGTAGGCGCGACCGCGCGCTGGGGGCCGGCCAGTCTCGTCGATTTTGTGATAGTGGGGTTTTCTGGCCAACCCGGTTGGCACGATGCCGAAGACACGACTGTCTCAGGCGATCTGCACGATGCGTGCGTTCTGGCACAGCGGGTAGCTGGCCACGAAGCCGGCGATCGCATCACGCATCTTCTCGAACGATTCGCCGTACATGTACAGCGCGGTCTCGGTCGGGCCCTGCCACCAGCTGCAGATCTCGCCCAGGCCATCGATGTTGTCGGACAGCTGCTCGAACACGTGGTTGGAATCGCACTGTTCGTAGACCTCGTCCGGCAGGTTCAGGCCATCCAGGTAGATGCCCAGGCCCTCGGTCACGCCGAAGGCGCGATCAGCCTCGTCCGCACGCTGCACCTGCGAACCCTTCGGCGCACCCAGCTGCTCCAGCAGGTCGATCAGCTTCGGCACGCCGTCCGCATCGACCAGCGCCACTTCGATATCGCCGTACTCGACTTCGCCGAGGTCTGAAATGGCCGTGCCGCCACCGGTCAGCTCACCCACCTGGGCCGCCTGCAGCAGCGCATCGAGCGGATCCTCGAACAGCTCGTGGCGATGCTCCGGCTGCAGCTTCGCATTCAACTTCACGGTGACGTGGAAGGTCGGTTCGGTCATGGGGGCATTCCTGGAAGATGTGGGATCTATTGTAGAGCCGAGTCCATCCTCGGCTGCCTTTCCCGCCAGAAGCAGCCGAGCATGGGCTCGGCTCTACAACACCCGGGCTCAGCGCAGGAACGGCGGCACCTTGCGCTTCAGCAGCTCCACCAGCACCGGGTCCATGTAGTCGTAGTCATCAGGAATGTCCAGGCAGATCACCCGCTTGCCGTTCATCCATGCCTTGTAGCGGCTGGACAGGCGGTTGCGGTGCGCCTTCTCCATCACGAACACCAGGTCCGCCCACTGCAGCAGCTCCGGGCTGAGCACTTCATCCGCGTCGGCCAGCAACCCGGCCGAGGCGGTTTCAATCCCCGGCCAATCGGCGAACACCTGCTCGGCCGTCGGGCTGCGAAGACGATTCTGGCTGCAGAGGAAGAGCACGTTGCGGGTCATGCCCGCAGCCTAATCGGGGTCGGATCCCTTTTCCATCGGAAAAGGGCTCTGCCCCCACCCGTTGCGCATGATCGGCGATCATTGGCGCCCCCCCTGCCTGCAGAAGCGAAATGATCACCAAGGACGACCTGTTGCAGGAATTTGGCGAGTTCCATGAAGCCGAGGGATGCTGCTTCGCCGAGTATGTCGTCGCCACCTATCGCCTCCACTGCAGCCTGCACCTCTCCGACGACCAGACGGTCGCCGTCGTATCGAAGGATATCCGCGATCCGGACTTTGCGGCCCGCGTCTTGATGCAGGCGCCAGCCGGGCTGCCCCGCGACCGGCCGACGATCTTCGATCTTCCACACAATGCCCGTGGGTTCACCCATGCGATGGCGGTGCCCAGCACGTATCACGGCTTCCTCAACCAGATCGAGGACCGTGCGAACCTCTTCCTGTGCATTCCGATCTTCCGCTGCGAGTTCAGCGGCAACGAATCGGTTGAGGAATTCAGATGGTCCACCCATCACATCGTTGCCATCGACAACTGGCATCGGACCAGGCAACCGAAGATCAAGGTGTACTTCGACAACCCCCGCACCGGTGGCGGCACGGACGACGCCGGCGCTCTGGTGCCGCTGCGGGTGTTGCTGGCCGAGATCGACAACCTCAACGGCGTGGGCAACGGCTTCATCGAGATCACCAACTACCGCGGCGAGGTGATCGAGGTGCTGTCGCCGGCGGAAGGCTACTACGTGTTGATCCGCAACCGTCGGGATGAAGAGGCGATGGACCGCGCCGGGTTGGTGGCAGCCGTGGAGACGTTCACCAATGACTGACGGCCGACCGCAGTTGTAGAGCCGAGCCCATGCTCGGCTGGGTGTTCCCCCGATGGGGTCAGAGCCCTCCCTGCGGGAGGGATCCGACCCCTCGACGGTGATCAGATGACCGTCAGGTTGGCATACGCCATCACCAGCCACTTGCTGCCGGCATCGGCGAACTCGACCTGCACGCGGGCGTGGGCGCCGCTGCCTTCGTAGTCAGTCACCATGCCTTCGCCGAACTTGGGATGGGTCACCAGCGCGCCCAGCTTCAGCGGCGGGGCCTCGATCGAGGCGTGGCCCATCACCCGGCTGCTGCCCAGCGATGCCGGCCGCGAGACCTGCACCTTCGGGCGCACTTCGTGCAGCAGCTCGCGCGGGATCTCGCGCAGGAAGCGCGACGGCAGGCTGTAGTTATCCTGGCCATGGATGCGCCGCGATTCGGCGTAGCACAGCACCAGCTTCTGCCGCGCACGGGTAATGCCCACGTAGGCCAGCCGGCGCTCTTCTTCCAGCCGCCCACTTTCTTCCAGCGAACGTGCGCTCGGGAACAGGCCGTCTTCCATGCCGGCCAGGAACACCAGCGGGAATTCCAGGCCCTTGGCCGAGTGCAGGGTCATCAGCTGCACACCCTCCTCGCCCGCCTGCGCCTGGCCTTCACCGGCCTCCAGCGCGGCATAGGCCAGGAACGCGACCAGCTCGTCCATGTCCTCGCCCACTTCCTCGATGTCATCGGCGCGACGCAGGAAGCGCGAGGCGACCGAAACCAGTTCGTCGAGGTTGTCGGTACGCGACTCCGAATCCAGCGAATTGCGGCTTTCCTTGCTCCAGTGCTCGCGCAGCTGCGAGCGCGACAGCACATGGTCCACGCGCTCGGCGAGGGTCATGTGCAGGGTCTGCGCCTGCAGTTCATTCACCAGCACCAGGAAGCCGGCCAGCGCATTGCGTGCTCGCGCGGCCAGCGCCGTACCCTGGGTGACCAGCATGGTGGCCTCCCACAGCGAAATGCCCTGCGCGCGCGCCTCGCGACGCACCTCGTCCAGGGTGCGCTCGCCGATGCCACGGGTCGGCGTGTTTACCGCGCGCTCGAAGGCGGCGTCATCGTTGCGGTTGGACAGCAGGCGCAGGTAGGCCAGCGCGTCCTTGATTTCGGCACGCTCGAAGAAGCGCATGCCGCCGTATACGCGATACGGCACCTGTTCGCTCAGCAGCGCTTCTTCCAGCGCGCGCGACTGCGCATTGCTGCGGTAGAGCACGGCAACTTCGGTGTAGCTGCCACCATCGCGCACCCACTGGCGCGCGCGCTCGACGATGTAACGCGCCTCGTCCATCTCGTTGTAGGCCGCATACAGGTCGATCGGCTCGCCGTCGCCGCTGTCGGTCCACAGTTCCTTGCCGATGCGGTCCGGGTTGTGCGCGATGACCGCGTTGGCCGCACCGAGGATGTTGGCGGTGGAACGGTAGTTCTGCTCCAGGCGGATGGTCTGCGCGCCGGGGAAATCGCGCAGGAAGCCCTGCACGTTCTCGACCTTCGCACCACGCCAGCCGTAGATGGCCTGATCATCGTCGCCGACCACGAACACATGGCCTTCGTGACCGGCCAGCACGCGCACGAAGGCGTACTGGATGGCGTTGGTATCCTGGAACTCGTCCACCAGGATTTCGCGGAAACGCGCGCGGTAGTGCGCCAGCAGCGGCGGGTTGTCGCGCAGCAGTTCGTGCGCGCGCAGGAGCAGCTCGGCGAAGTCGACCAGGCCTGCGCGGTCGCAGCGCGCCTGGTACTCGATGTAGGCCTGGCGCATGGTTTCCAGCCACGCATCATGCGGCTCGGGCTGGATGTGCTGCGGGCGGCGGCCCTCATCCTTCTGTTCGTTGATCCACCAGGCGATCTGCTTGGGCGGATGCTTGCTGTCGTCGATTTCCAGCGCCTGGACCACGCGCTTGACCAGCCGCAGCTGATCGTCCGAATCCATGACCTGGAAGCCTTCGGGCAGCTTGGCGTCCTGCCAGTGCAGGCGCAGCAGACGGTTGGCCAGGCCGTGGAAGGTGCCGATCCACGCGCCACGGCTGCCGTTGGGCAGCTGCGCGTCGATGCGGTGGCGCATCTCGCCGGCGGCTTTGTTGGTGAAGGTCACCGCAAAAATGCCGTGGGTCGGCACGCCTTCGACTTCATGCAGCCAGGCGATGCGGTGGGTGAGTACGCGGGTCTTGCCGGAACCGGCACCGGCCAGCACCAGGTGGTGGCCGGGGGGAGCGGAGACGGCTTCGCGCTGGGCCGGGTTCAGGCCATCGAGCAGGTGGGAGACATCCATGCCCCCATTTTACGGCATCGCCGTCGCGGCTCCTGCGACCACCTGCGTGGCCAGGGCCTGCGCCTGCTGACGCAGTTCAGGCACGGCCAGGCTTTCCCAGAGGCTGCCGATGCGCAGGCTGCCGAGCACGCCCAGACGCGCCTGCGGCGCACCGCTGCGGCTGCACAGGCGGTCGCCCCGCACGCTGCTGTCCAGGCCCAGGCCATGCGGCCCGGGGCGGGCCAGGCCGTCGGCCTGCAGCTGCTGCAGCAAGGGATTGCGCAGCGCAGCGGCTCGGGTCTCGACGCCGGTGGCATTGACCACCGCAGCGATCGTCCACTGCTGCTCGCCACCAGCGGCATCACGGCCGGACAGGTGAAGCGCATCGCCTTCACGCCAGATGCGCTGCAGCCGGGCACGGTGCAGCTGAAGCTGGCCGCTGGCCTGCAGGGCCTGCAGCTGGGCATCGACGTCCTCGGCGATGCGGTGGCGGTGCACGTCCCAATAGCGCACCACATGGCGCAGGAAGCGTCGCTGGTCGGCCTCGTCCAAGCTGCACCACAGCGCCTGGCCATGCGGGCGGATGCGATCCATCACGCCCTGCCACGGCTGGCCATCGGCCTGCGTCTGCCGGGCGAAGCCGCGCAGGGCACGCACACGCTGGCTCAGGGTCATCGGCAGCAGCGCGGCCGGGTCGAACTCGGGCAGAACGCCATGCGCATGCGGCAGCGGCAACAGGCCATGCCGCGAGATCACGTGCAGCGGACCGGTATGGCCGGCGGCGACCAGGGCCAGCACGGTGTCGGCCATGCTCAGGCCGGAACCGACGATGGCCAGCGCGTGGGCACCCGCCAGCGTGCGCACGCCGTCATAGTCCCAGGCCTCGACCACGTCGTCGGCAGGCAGCGCATCGGCGCCGGCCACCGGCAGCGGACGCATGCTGTTGCCGGTGGCGACGACCGCCTGCGCCGCGTGCAGCATGCTGCCATCGCCCAGCTGCAGGTGGTAACCGTAGTCATCCGGCTGCAGGCCCAGCACCGGCTGCGCGATCTCCTGCAGCTGCGCCGGGCTGGCGGCCGCCGCGTCCTGCAGGCGCTGCTGCAGGTAGGCGGCGAAGTGATGGCGGCTCACGTAGCGCTCGCCGAGCAGTTCGCGCGCCTCGCCCGGGTAAGCGTTGAGGGCCTGCAGGTAATCGAGGAAATCGCCGGGCTGGTCGGGGAAAGCACTCATCTTCGCCGCGGGCACGTTCAGCAGGTGCTCCGGCCACGGCGTGGCGTAGGCGATGCCTTGGGCGAGCTGCGAGGCGGGTTCGAAGATGGCCAGCACCAGCGGCGCCTGGGCCTGGCGCAACACCTGGATCGCCACCAGCACACCGGCGGCACCACCGCCGATGATCGCCAGGTCCAGTTCGCCATGTCGCGATGAATCAGTCATGCGCCGATTGTAGGCCATGGCAGGTGACTGCCCGGGTTGCCGCAACGAGCCGTTTCCACGACGGCGGCCCGTGCGCTCACATCAACGCATCGGCCAACCGTGCGATGCCTTCGCGGCTGCGCTTCCAGGCCGGGCGCTGACGCCACTGCTCCAGGTCCAGCAGGCGCGACTGGCGCAGGTAGTCGTCCTCGATGGCGCACAGCTGCTGCACCAGCGGCCGGTCGTAGCAGATCAGGCCGATCTCGGCATTCAGCGCAAAAGAACGGATATCCATGTTGATCGAGCCGAGCACGGCGATGTCCTCGTCCACGCTCATGTGCTTGGCGTGCAGGAACTGCGGCTCATACAGCGCGATCTGCACGCCACAACGCAGCAGTTCCTCGTAGTACGCCTCCTGCGCCCACGAGGTCAGCCGCTGGTTGTTGCTGGCCGACAGGATCAGCTGCACCTTCACACCGGACAGCGCGGCGATGCGCAGCGCGCTCAGCGTCGCTTCGTCGGGCACGAAATACGGGGTGACCATCACCAGCCGCCGCCGTGCCAGGTGGATCAGCGCCGCCACCGCATCGCGCGCGTTGCTGTAGGGGTACGCCGGGCCACTGGGCAGCAGCTGGGTGGCGATGTCATCGCCGCACTCGGGCACGTCGGCGATGACGTCCAGGCGCTGCCCGGTTTCCATGTACCAGTCGCTGGCGAACACCGCCTCCAGGTGGGCCACCGCCGGGCCGCGCACGCGCGCGACCAGTTCGCGGTTGGGGTGGCCGGGCACGAAGCGTGGGCCGGCCAGGTTCTGCGAGCCGACGTAGGCCACTTCGTTGTCGATCACCGCGATCTTGCGGTGGTTGCGCAGGTCCATGCGCCCGCTGCGGCGCCAGCGCAGGCCGCCGGGCAGCATCGCCCGCACTTCGATGTCGCGCGCCTGCAGGCGCTTGCGGTAGGCACGCAGGCCGCGCTTGGCACCCACCGCATCCAGCAGCACGCGGCACTGCACGCCGCGCGCGGCGGCACGCTGCAGCGCTTCAACGATGGCCTCGCCTACCGCGTCGTCGAACATCAGGTAGTACAGCAGGTGGACGCGGTCCTCGGCCTGGTCGATGTCGGCGATGAGGGTGTGCAGCGATTCGTCGTAGTCGGTGAGCAGGTCGACCGCGTTGCCGTGCACCGGCATGAAGTCACCCTGGCGCTGAACCAGCGGCACGATCTCGGCGATGGCAGTGTCGGCCTTCGGGGTCCAGCGCAGGCGGTGCTGCAGCGCCTGTTCCTCGCGGATGACCTGCGACGCCTCGGCTTGCCGGCGGATGCGTTCGCGCGACAGCCACGGGTGGCCGAACAGCAGGTACAGGGGCAGGCCCAACAGCGGCACGAAGCCGACCAGCAGCAGCCAGCTGCGCGCCGCCCCCGGCGTGGTGCGGGTGGGGATCCAGCACAGCGCGACCAGCCGGATGAGCCAGTCGATCAACAGCAGGTAGGAACCCAGCAGCCACTCGAACAGCATCGCGTCGCCCGTCGAAGGTGTGGGGGCCATTCTGCCCAGCCTTCCGGCGACGTGCCAACCAAAAGCGTGCCGACCAACGGTCGGCACCCACCGGGCACCCACCGCAGGAACACCGGGCACAAAAAAACCCGCCACGAGGGCGGGTTTTTTCGGAAGCGACCAGCAATCCTTGCGGATTACTTGATCTTGCCTTCCTTGTACGGGACGTGCTTGCGCACGACCGGATCGTACTTGGAGAATTCCATCTTCCCCGGGGTGTTCTTCTTGTTCTTGTCGGTCGTGTAGAAGTGACCGGTACCGGCGGTCGAAATCATACGGACCTTATCGCGCTTGCCTGCCATGATCGTCTACTCCTCAGACCTTTTCGCCGCGCGCACGCAGCTCAGCCAGAACGGAATCGATACCGTTCTTGTCGATGGTGCGCAGTGCATGCGCGGAAACGCGAAGCTTCACCCAGCGGTTCTCGCTGGCAACCCAGAAGCGACGCTCATGCAGGTTGGGAAGGAAACGACGACGGGTCTTGTTGTTGGCGTGCGAGACGTTGTTACCCGTCTGCACTCGCTTGCCGGAAACCTGGCATACGCGGGACATTGCGCACCTCGATAGTAAGTTGTGTCAGCCCGTAGCCCGGGAGACGGCGGCCTCGGTGGTTACCCACCACACGTCAAGAGAATCAAAGGGTTACGCTGGCGTTGGGCGGCCGGGGACGTGCTCCCGGGGGCGCCGCCCGGCAGAAAACCGGACACAGCGAGCCGCGCATTATGCAGGGGTTCAAGCACTTGCGCAAGTTACCCACAGGCGCGGGCTGAACGGGGCACGCCTTGTTCATGACCGGGCTGCCCATACTGACCGCCCCACCCGTGAAGCCCCCGATGCGACTGCTGGCCCTGACCTATGGCACCGAAGGCGACACCCGGCCACTGGTGATGCTGTGCCATGGCCTGCGCCAGGCCGGCCACGACGTGATGCTGCTGGCCGAACAGGGCACGCTGGGCAGCGCGCGCGGACTGGGCGTGCCGCACGCGGCGCTGGAAGGCGACATACACGACGAAGTGGTGGCCCTGGTGGCACGCGGCAACAATCTGGCCGCCGCTTCACGCGGCCTGGCGCGGATGGCCGGCCGCCACGTGCCGGCCTGGATGGCGCAGGCCGATGCGGCCGCCGCTGGCTGCGATGCCATTTTGACCGGTGGGCTGGCCGCGCTGGTCGGCCTGAGCGTAGCCGAGCACCGCCGTCTGCCGGCCATCGGCACCGGCATGATTCCGCTGACGCCGACGCGCGCCTTCGCTTCGCCCTTCCTGTCGTCGATGCCGCTGCCGGGCGAGCTGCTACCAAGCGTGTTGCGCCGGGCCAGCTACGGCTTGGTCAATCAGGCGGTGTGGCGCACCTTCCGCAGGCCGATCAACGCCGCGCGCGCCGCGCTCGGGCAACCGCCGCGCCACACGCTGTGGGCCGGCCTGCCGATGCTGTACGGCATTTCCCCGCAGCTGCTGCCGCCGCCTGCCGACTGGCCGGCCGACCATGTGGTGTGCGGGCAATGGCGGATGCCGGAACAACCCTGGTCGCCGCCTGCCGACCTGCAGGCCTTCCTCGATGCCGGGGCCGCGCCGGTCTATCTCGGTTTCGGCAGCATGACCGGCTTCGACCGCGAACGCGTGCTGCCGGCCCTGCTGCAGGCGCTGGCGCCGCGCCGCGTGCTGCTGTTCCCGGGCTGGGCCGGACTGCCTTCAAGTGCTATGCCAGCGAACGTGTTCGTGCTCGGCCCGACACCGCATGAAACACTGTTCCCACGCTGCGCGCTGGCCATCCACCATGGCGGCAGCGGCACCACGCATTCGGCCTGCCGCGCTGGTATTCCTTCGCTGGTGATGCCGTTCGCTGCCGATCAGTTCTTCTGGGCACGGCGCCTGCAGACGCTGGGTGTGGCGCCGGCGCCGCTGTCACCGGGGCGGTTGGATGCGGCCACGCTGGCGGCGGCGATTGCGTTCGCCGAGGACAGCGCTACACGTGCGCGTGCCGCTGCACTGGGCGCGGCAATGGCCAGCGAGGATGGCGTGGCCACGGGCGTGGCGATGATCGAGCAATGGGGTCGGATCCCTTTTCGCAGAAAAGGGCTCTGACCCACCGCCCCACGCTGCATCAACGCAGGTGCGGAATCACCTGCGCCAGCAGATGCGCATCCTTCAGCGCGCCGTGCAGGCCCCGGTTGCCAGGAATACGCAGGCGCTGCAAAACATCGTCCAGCTTGTTGCCCTGGCCGGGCCAGCGCCCACGTGCCAGCTTCAGGCTGCAGGTAATGCGGCAGTATTGGGCCAGACTGCCGGGCATGCCGGCCAGACGCAGCTCGTTGTCGAGGAAGCCCACATCGAAGGTGGCGTTGTGCGCGACCATCTCGCTGCCACGCAGGAAGTCCAGCAGCTCGGTGGCCTTGCTGGAAAACAGCGGCTTGCCGACCAGCATTGCATCGCTGATGCCGTGCACGCGCTGCGCGCCCCAGTCCACCGAGCGCTGCGGCTGCAGATAGGTGTGGAACTGGCGGCCGGTGAGCTGGCCATCGATCATTTCCACCGCACCGATCTCGATGACCCGATGGCCCATGCGGTGGGAAATGCCGGTGGTTTCGGTATCCAGTGCGACGATGCGGCTCATGCGTGTGGCGGTTTCCTGATGCGTGCAATGATGATTTTCGCATGCCCGGCGCGTGTCACCCCAGCACCTCCACCGCCCAGTCAATGAATACCCGCAGCCGCTGGCTCATGTGCCGGTTCGGCGGAAACATCACGTGCATCGGCATCGGCGGCAGCTGCCAGTCCTGCAGTACAGGCCGCAGTCCGCCGCTGGCCACATGCGGTTCGGCCATGTAGCTGGGCAGCGCGACCACGCCCAGGCCGGCCACGCCGGCGGCCAGGTAGGCGTTGCCATCATCGAAGCCCACGGCATGGCGGCCCTGCACCTCGATGCGCTCATCACCGCGCTGGACGATGAACACACGTGCACGGCCGGTGCGCGGGCTGAGGAAGCCGACCATGTGATGGTCCGGCCCTGCCAGTGCGCTCGGGTGCGCGGGCACGCCGAAGCGCTGCAGGTAAGCGGGGCTGGCTTGGAAGCCGATCGACAGGCTGGCCAGCGGCCGCGCCACCAGCGCCGGATCGGCGGGTGCACCGCCGCGGATCACGCAGTCCACGTTGTCGGCGATGACATCGACCTCGCGGTCGCTGACGCCGATGTCCAGCTGGATGTCCGGATAGCGCGCGTGGAAATCCGGCAGGGCCGGCACCAGCCGCAGCCGGGCATACGGACCGGGCACGTCGATGCGCAATCGCCCGCGTGGCTGGCTGGCGGCGTCGCCGAGGCCGCCCTCCACCTCTTCCAGCTCGGCAAGCAGGCGCGCGATGCGCGGGTAGTAGGCCGCGCCATCGGCGGTGACGCTGACCCGTCGCGTGGTGCGGTTGAGCAGTCGCAGCCGCAGGTGCGCTTCCAGCTGCTGCACCAGCTGGGTGACCGTGGTGCGGCTGACCTGCAGGGTCTGCGCGGCGCGGGTGAAGCTGCCGGTTTCCACCACGCGGGCGAAGGCGCGCATCGCCTCGAAACGGTCCATGGGCTGGTCGTGATTGTTTGGGATTGCCAATCAATCTAGGCCGATCATCGCTGTTTATCCAGACAGAATCAGAGAGCAGCATGGAGACCTTGCTTCTGGAGCCTCCCCAATGACCCCTCGTGATGTCGTTTTTCCCGCCGGCCGACAGGCCCTGTACGAGCGCAACCGCTACTCGCCCGCCATCCGGTCCAATGGCTTCCTGTTCGTCTCCGGCCAGGTCGGCAGCTGCGAGGATGGCTCGCCCGAGCCGGACTTCGAAACCCAGGTGCGCCGCGCCTTCGACAACCTCAACGCGGTACTGGCCGCCGCTGGCTGCAGCTTCGATGACGTGATCGACGTGACCGTGTTCATGGTCGACCCGGAAACGAACTTCGGGAAGGCCTGGGCCATCGTGCCCGAGTACTGGGGCGAAGCGCCGCACCCGACCCTGACCGGCATCGGCGTGACCTGGCTGTATGGGTTCCAGTTCGAGATCAAGGTGATCGCGAAGCTGCCATGACGTCTGCTGTAGAGCCCCGCCCAAACGCGGCGGAATGAAAGAAAAACCCCCCGCAAGGGGGCGGGGCTAAAAGGGGGTCCGGCCCCGCCCAATGTTTTTTT
>NZ_JBXFWG010000078.1:0-11087 GCF_056854535.1 Stenotrophomonas sp. STEN054
GGGGCTGCGGGGGGTGGCCTCCCCGCCCCCCGGGGTCGGCGGGGCCCCCCCCCCGCCCCCTCTCAAAACCCCCTCGCTGCCCCCGCCGCTACCGGATGAAACGCAGGCTTACGACAGCTGCTGCTTGACCAGCTTGGACACCAGGCCCATGTCGGCCTGGCCGGCCAGCTTGGGCTTCAGTGCGCCCATCAGCTTGCCCATGTCGGCTGCACCGGTGGCACCGGTCTCGGCCATGGCGGCCTGGATGGCAGCCACGATCTCGGCTTCGCCCATCTTGGCCGGCAGGTAGGCTTCGATCACCACGATCTCGGCGCGCTCGATCTCGGCCAGGTCTTCGCGGTTGGCGGCCTCGTACTGGCTGACCGAGTCCTTGCGCTGCTTGACCATCTTGTCCAGCACGGCGATGACGGCGGTGTCATCCAGCTCGACACGCTCGTCCACTTCCTTCTGCTTGATGGCGGCGTTGATCAGGCGGATCACGCCCAGCTTGTGCTTCTCGCCCGCCTTCATGGCGGCCTTCATGTCGTCGGTGAGCTGCTGTTTCATGCTCATGAGGAACCCTCGTGGTGTGTGGTGGGGCAGGGGCGGATGCCCAGGCCCGGAAACGCAAAAAGCCGGCGACGCTTGCGCGTGCCGGCTTCGGCTCCATCGCGACAGGCAAGCCCGTCGCAATGAAGATGCGTCCGATCAGTACAGGCGCTGACGCTTGGTGACGTCGCGCGAGGAACGGCGCAGCTGACGCTTCACAGCAGCGGCGGCCTTGCGCTTGCGCTCCTGGGTCGGCTTTTCGTAGAACTCGCGCTTGCGGGTTTCGGCCAGCACACCGGCCTTTTCGCAAGTGCGCTTGAAGCGGCGAAGAGCAAACTCGAAGGGTTCGTTCTCGCGGACTTTGACGCTGGGCATGGAATCTCCGGGACACAGTAGAACCGGGTCACGCCCGGCGAGCCGCACATTATAGCGGCGAATGGACAAACTGCAAGCGCCCAACCCTGAATACGGGCAAGTCGTCTGCGTGCTATGGGATCTGCCGGTTCCCCGAGGGGGCGACAGGGGCGTCATAATAGCAGGCATGCGAGTCCTTGGCATCGAATCTTCCTGTGATGAGACCGGCGTGGCGGTGTATGACACCGACCTGGCCGGCAGCGCGGCCCTGCGCGCCCATGCGGTCTACAGCCAGATCGCCCTGCACGCCGAGTACGGCGGTGTGGTGCCCGAGCTGGCCAGCCGCGACCACGTCCGCAAGCTGCTGCCGCTGGTGCGCCAGACCCTGGCCGAAGCTGGCCTGGGCGTGGGCGACATCGACGGCGTGGCTTACACGGCTGGCCCCGGCCTGGTCGGCGCCCTGCTGGTCGGCGCGGGCGTGGCGCGTTCGCTGGCCTGGGCGCTGGAGGTGCCGGCGGTGGGCGTCCACCATATGGAAGGCCACCTGCTGGCGCCGTTGATGGAAGACGACCCGCCGGAAGCCCCCTTCGTCGCCCTGCTGGTGTCCGGCGGCCATACCCAGCTGGTGGCGGTGGACGCCATCGGTCAGTACCGCCTGCTGGGTGAAACCCTGGACGATGCGGCCGGCGAGGCCTTCGACAAGACCGCCAAGATGATGGGCCTGCCGTACCCGGGTGGCCCCCAGCTGGCCCGGCTGGCCGAGCAGGGCACGCCGGGCGTCTACCGCTTCGCGCGGCCGATGACCGACCGCCCGGGGCTGGATTTCAGTTTCTCCGGCCTGAAGACCCAGGTCCTGATGGCCTGGCGCGACAGCGACCAGAGCGAACAGACCCGCGCCGACATCGCCCGTGGCTTTGAAGATGCGGTGGTGGAGACCCTGTCGATCAAGTGCGAGCGCGCGCTGGAAGCGGCCGGCACCAACGTGATCGTGGTGGCCGGCGGCGTTGGCGCGAACAAGCGCCTGCGCGCCCGCCTGCAGCAGATGGCCGAGCGCCTGGGCGGCCGCGCCTGCTTCCCGCGCCCGGCGCTGTGCACCGACAACGGCGCGATGATCGCCTTCGCCGGCGCGCTGCGCCTGCAGGCCGGCCAGCACAACCCGCCGAAGGTCGACGTTACCCCGCGCTGGGACATGGCGACCCTGCCAGCGGTCTGAACCGGTAGAGTCGAGCTTGCTCGACTCTACGGCCACGCCCGGCGGACGCATCACGGACGGCTGGTCAAGGGCGATGCCGCCAGCACCGTCGTCGCCCGCTCATGGCGCTGCAGCCACCCCAGGGTGTGCGGGCAGCGCGCATGGATCAGCCGCCCGATCGCGGCCAGGTCGGCGCCGATGTCGCGCTCGAGGATGGGTTCGTGGTGGGCGATGCGGTTGCGCAGGTGGCGTATGCGGTCGAGGTCGGCATGGATGTTTGTGCGGACCACGCTGAGGGCACACTGTGGCGCGTTCGGCAACGCGATCTTCAAGCCACGCGCCCAGATGGCACCCTCGAAGCGCCGCGTGAAAAATTGCTGCCAGAACGCGAAGCGAAGGCTGGCGATGATCTCTGGCGTGTCCATCCGACGATCCGCCCGCCGATGGAGATCCTGCAAGGCAGACAATGCGCCATCTGCTGGCATCCGCTGCAGTAGTGCAGGGTGCCAGGGCCAGCGCGGCCCAAAGGCATGCGCCAGCGCTGCGGCGACCGCGTTGCGGGTGACGATCTCACAGACATGCAGTGGCGCAAGAAGCGCGCCACACATCTGCATGTTCCAGACGTAGAGCAAGGCCGCATCCAGAGAGTGCCGGTCTGCGAGACGTTTGTAGGTCGCCCAGCGGGGCCGGGAAAGTGCTGCTTGCAGAATCCGTTGCTCTTTCATTGGTGGCAGGACCACGTGGTGGATCACCAGCGTGCGCCGCGTACCTGCCTGGTGATATCAGGCAACTCCACGCTGTTACGCAGCGCAATACCCAAGGGCGTTCGGGGTTCTCCCAGTGTGTCGTGAATGCCTCTGGACGGCATGGCGATCATTCTTCAACATCTGCAGCGTGTGCTTCGGGACTCGCGGCTGGTTACCAGCTCCCCCCGAGGACGTTGAGAGGTACCAAAGGGCCCCGCTAGCAGGGCCCTTTGTTTTTCCCGCCGCACCCACGCCACCGCCCGTTCCGGGCAGGCTCACCGCCGTGCCGTTACCATGGCCGCCTGTATCCGGCTGGTAACCGCAATGGACAAGGTTTTCATCGAAGGGCTGACGATCGACGCCCTGATCGGCATCTACGACTGGGAACGGCGGATCCGGCAGGACCTGGTGTTCGACCTGGAAATGGGCTTCGACAACCGCCGTCCGGCGGCGTCGGACGACATCGCCCACACCCTGAACTACAAGGCGGTGAGCAAGCGCCTGGAACAGTTCGTGCGCGAATCGGACTTCGGCCTGGTCGAGACCCTCGCCGAGCGCTGCGCGCAGATCGTGCTGGACGAGTTCGACGTGAAGTGGCTGCGCCTGAAGCTG
Organism: Stenotrophomonas sp. STEN054; assembly: GCF_056854535.1. Lineage (NCBI taxonomy): Bacteria > Pseudomonadati > Pseudomonadota > Gammaproteobacteria > Lysobacterales > Lysobacteraceae > Stenotrophomonas > Stenotrophomonas sp. STEN054. Next base: position 3,433 of record NZ_JBXFWG010000078.1, read on the forward strand.
AGCAAGCCCGGCGCGGTGCGTGGCGCGCGCGCGGTGGGCGTGATCATCGAGCGTTCGCGCGACTGACCGGTCGTGCCGGCCGCTGGCCGGCAACCTCAATCCCAACAGAAACAACGAAGGAGGCATCCGATGCTGGACGCGGTGGTGGCGGTACAGTGGCTGGAACAGCTGCAGAAGACACTGGAACCCTATCCCGGCGCCTATCTGGCGTTGATGATCACGGCGCTGCTGGTCGCCGCCGGCCTGGCCAACTGGGTCACCAAGCGCATCCTGGTGCGCGGCCTGCGGCGCCTGCTGCAGCGCCTGCCGGGCGCCGAGTCCGGGCGTGGCAGCCACCTGATGCGGGTGATCTCCCGGCTGTCGAATGTAGTGCCCAGCCAGGTGATCGCCTCCGGCGTCGCCCTCATTCCCGATCTGCCGCCCGGCCTGGTCAACGTCATCGTCAAGCTGTGCATCGTGTGGGCCGTGCTTACCCTTGCCATGGCCTTCTCGCATGCCCTTGATGCAGCCAACAGCCTGTACGAACGCAAGCCTGACGCGCGCAACAAGCCGATCAAGGGCTACCTGCAGGTGGTCAAGATCGTGGTGTACGTGGCCGCCGGCCTGTCCATCGTGGCCACCCTGCTGGGGGTGAAGATCGGCCCGCTGGTGACCGGCCTGGGCGCGGCCACCGCGGTACTGATGCTGATCTTCCAGGACACCATCCTGTCGCTGGTGGCCAGCGTGCAGATCAGTGGCGATGGCCGCGTGCGCCTCGGCGACTGGATCGAGATGCCCAGCCAGAACGCCGACGGCGATGTCATCGATATCGCCCTGCACACCATCACCGTGCAGAACTTCGACAAGACCATCACCACCATCCCGACCAAGAAGCTGGTGACCGAGTCGTTCAAGAACTGGCGCGGCATGCAGGAGGCCGGCGGCCGCCGGATCAAGCGCGCGCTGTACCTGGACCAGCACAGCGTCGGTTTCCTGGGCGCGGAAGAGCTGCAGCGGCTGGGTCAGTTCGCCCTGCTGGGCGACTACCTGCGCGACAAGGCGCAGGAGCTGGAGCAGTGGAACGGGCGCCTGCGCGAGCAGGGCGTGGCCGAGGTGAACAGCCGCCGGGTGACCAACCTGGGGACCTTCCGTGCCTACGTGGAGCGCTATCTGCGCAACCACCCCGGCATCCATCAGGACATGACCCTGCTGGTGCGCCAACTGCAGCCAACCACCGAGGGTCTGCCGCTGGAGCTGTACTGCTTCACCCGCAGCACCGCTTGGGGCGAATACGAGGCGGTGCAGGCGGACATCTTCGACCACCTGCTGGCGATCCTTCCGGCCTTTGGCCTGCGGGTCTTCCAGGCCTCCAGCGACGCCATGTTGATGGCGGGGCAGCGCGCACTGGCCGGGTCGGAGTAAGCTCCACCCTCGCGTCCGCCCCCGTATGGGACGCCCAGACTGTGGGCGGGCGCACGAAACTGAATGACGAAACCTCTCGCCAAATGGTCCGGGAACGCTAGAATGCCGGGCTTGTAAACGTTTTCATAAGGACAGCTGGTGGCCTCCGATCGCATCGAATCCCTCATTGCCCAGATGACCGTCGAGGAAAAGGTCGGCCAGCTGGGTGTCTTCGCGGACATGGTCCGCCCGTTCGCCCCGGACGTGAACCCGGAAGCCAACGTGCGCAACGCCGACCAGGTGCTGCAGCAGGTGCGCGAAGGCAAGGTCGGCTCGCTGTTCAACGGCGTGGGCGCCGAACTGGGCCGCCGCATCCAGCAGGTCGCCACCGAGGAGAGCCGTCTGGGCATCCCGGTGATCTTGGCCGCCGACGTCATCCACGGCATGCGCACCGTGTTCCCGATCCCGCTGGGCGAAGCGGCCAGCTTCGAACCGGACCTGGCCGAGCGCACCGCCCGTGCCACCGCCGTCGAGGCCACCGCCGCCGGCCTGCACTGGACCTACGCACCGGCCGTGGACATCGCTCGCGACCAGCGCTGGGGCCGTGGCGCCGAAGGTGCCGGTGAGGACGTGGTGCTGGGCTGCGCTTTCGCCGCCGCCCGCGTGCGCGGTTTCCAGGGCGGCGACCTGCGCGCGGCCGATTCGCTGCTGGCCACGCCCAAGCACTTCGCCGCCTATGGCGCGGTGATGGCCGGCATGGAATACAACATGGTGGACATCTCGCCGCAGACCCTGCGCGACGTGCACCTGCCGCCGTTCAAGGCCGCCTTCGATGCGGGCGCGATCACCGTGATGTCCTCGTTCAACGACATCAACGGCGTGCCGGCCAGCGCCAATGCCGAACTGCTGACCGACATCCTGCGCGGTGAGTGGAAGTTCCCGGGCGTGGTGATCTCCGATTACACCGCTGACATGGAACTGGTCGCGCACGGCTATGCCGCCGACGACCGCGACGCCACCGCCAAGGCCTTCACCGCCGGCCTCGACCTGAGCATGCAGAGCGGCTTCTACGCCGAGCACCTGCCGGGCCTGGTCGAGAGCGGCGAAGTGCCGATGGCCGTGCTGGATGAAGGCGTGCGCCGCATCCTGTGGCTGAAGGAAACCATCGGCCTGTTCGACGATCCGTACCGTTCGCTGGACCCGGCGCGCGAAGCGGATACCTCGCACATCGCCGCCCATGATGCGCTGTCGCGCGATGCCGCGCGCCGTTCGATCGTGCTGCTGAACAACCGCGACAACGTGCTGCCGCTGCAGAAGACCGGGCAGAAGATTGCCCTGATCGGCCCGTTCGTGCAGGACCGCGAGAACATCGAAGGCTGCTGGACCCTGTTCGGCGACAAGCAGCGCTACGTGGACCTGGAAACCGGCGTGCGCGCCGCCATCGGCGATGAAGCGCTGCTGGAAGTCGTGCCGGGCAGCGAGCTGGAAGCCGCGATTCCGGGTGGCACCGAAGCGGCCGTGGCTGCTGCGCTGCGCGCCGACGTAGTGGTGCTGGCGCTGGGCGAACCGCAGCGTTACAGCGGCGAAGCGCAGTCGCGCGTGGAAATCACCCTGCCGCCGGCACAGCAGGCGCTGGCCGAGGCCGTGGCGATGACCGGCAAGCCGCTGGTGGTGCTGCTGCGCAATGGTCGCGCGCTGGCCCTGCAGGGTGCGGTGCGCAATGCGCATGCCGTGGCGGTCACCTGGTACCTGGGCACGCAGACCGGCCACGCCGTGGCCGATGTGCTGTTCGGCGATTACAGCCCGTCCGGCCGCCTGCCGGTCAGCTTCCCGCAGGTGTCCGGCCAGCAGCCGTACTTCTACAACCACCCGCGCACCGGCCGCCCGGAACTGCCGACCATGTCGGAGTTCAAGGCACGCTGGCGCGAGATTCCGAACGAGCCGCTGTATCCGTTCGGCCACGGCATCGGCTACGCCACCTTCGCTTACGGCGTGCCGCAGCTGAGCGCGGCCCAGCTCGGCTGGGACGACACCCTGACCGTGACCACCACGCTGACCAACACCAGCGCCGTGGCCGGTGAGGAAGTGGTGCAGCTGTACATCCACGACCGCGTGGCCAGCCGCGTGCGGCCGGTGCGCGAGCTGAAGGACTTCCGCAAGGTTGCCCTGCAGCCGGGCGAGTCGACTGAAGTGAGCTTCAGCCTGACCCGCGAGCAGCTGGCGTTCACCGGCCGCGACGGCGTGCTGCGTGCCGAGCCGGGCCAGTTCGACGTGTGGGTGTGTGCTTCGTCGGCCGCCGGCGAAGCCGTGCAGTTCGAGTTGTTGAAGGGCTGATCGGAACGGCCGGAACAACCGGTGGAGCATCCACGCATGGCGTGGATCTCCTGAGATGCCGGGCCATGCCTGGCGTCCTCACCCCTGGCAAACACGCCGGGCATGGCCGGGGGCTACCATCGGGACCTTGATCCGATGGAGTCCGTGCCATGCGCAAGATTGCTTTCCTCATTCCGGCCCTGCTGCTGGCGGCCTGTTCGCAGCCGGCACCGCCGGCCGGGCCTGCGGCCGATGCGCCGCCGCCGATGACCGGGTCCACGCCGGCGGAAGCTGCCGCCAGCACCACGCCTGACCCGGCCGCTGCGCCGCAGGCCGCGGACGAGCACGCCAGCGAAACCCCTGCGCCCGCCGCTGCCGCCGATGAAGGCGACGCGCGCGCGCGCATCGACAGCGTGCTGGGCGATGCCGCGCAGTACGAGAAGGTGTTCAACGCATTCAAGACCGCGGTGGTCGGTGGTGACCGCGCCGCCGTGGTGGAGGAAGTGCGCTTCCCGCTGAATATTGCCGGCGGCAAGAAGATTGCCGGCCCCGGTGAGTTCCAGCGCAACTACGAAAAGATCATCACCCCGGCAGTGGTCAAGGCGATGTCCGAGCAGGAGTTCGGCAAGGTCTTCGTCAACCAGCAGGGCGTGATGATCGGCGATGGCCAGGTCTGGCTGACCGGCGAGTGCCTGGACAAGGCCTGCGCCCGTACCGAGGTCAAGGTCGGCACCATCCAGTAAATGCAGACGGCCCCGCGTGATGCGGGGCCGTTGGGTTGGGGCGATGCCGGCCAGCGGCCGGCGCTACCCGGCTCAGGCCTTCGGGGTCAGCTTCAGCAGACGCGCCTTGCTGCCGTCTTCCAGCAGCCACAGCGCGCCATCGGGGCCCTGTTCCACTTCGCGGATGCGCTCACCCATGTTGAAGCGCTCGGCTTCGCGTGCGTTCTCGCCGTCGAACGCCACCCGCACCAGCGAGGTGGACGACAGGCCGCCAATGAAGGCGCTGCCCTTCCACTGCGGGAACAGGCTGCCGCTGTAGAACATCAGGCCGGCCGGCGAGATCACCGGGTTCCAGGTCACCTTCGGTGCGGCGAATTCCGGACGGGTGTCGTGGTCGGGAATCGGGCGGCCGTCGTAGTGGTCGCCGTTGGAGACGATCGGGTAGCCATAGTTGCCACCCCGCTGGATCAGGTTCAGTTCGTCGCCGCCGGCCGGGCCCATTTCCTGCGCCCACAGCTTGCCGTTGGCGTCGAAGGCGATGCCCAGCACGTTGCGATGGCCCAACGACCAGACCTGGGCGGCGACGCCGCCCTGCGAGGCGAAGGGATTGTCCGCCGGCACGCTGCCATCATTGTTGAGGCGGATGATCTTGCCGAGGTTGCCGCTCATGTCCTGGGCCGGATCGAACTTCTGGCGTTCGCTGGAGCTGATCCACAGCTTGCCGTCCGGGCCGAAGGCGAGGCGGTGGCCGTAGTGGCCCTGGCCGCTGACCTTGGGGGTCTGCCGCCAGATCACCTTCAGGTCCTTCAGCGCACCGCTGCCATCGGCATTCAGCGCCAGGGTGGCGCGCGCCACGGCCGCACCGCGGGTGTCCAGCGTGCCTTCTTCGGCGTAGCTGACGTAGACCACGTTGTTGCGGGCGAAATCAGGATGCAGGATGACATCGCCGAAGCCGCCCTGGCCGCCGTAGGCCACCTTCGGCACGCCGGTGATCTCGTGCTTCTGGCCGCTGGCCAGGTCCAGGTGCTGCAGCTTGCCGCGCTTTTCGGTGACCAGCAGGCTGCCATCGGGCAGGAAGGTCATCGCCCATGGCTGGTCGAAACGGCTGACCTCGCTGGCGGTGAACGGGCGCTGGTCGGCGCTGGTCGCTGCCGGGGCGGGCTGGGCGGCCGCTGTCGCGTCTGGACTGGCCGCGCTGCAGGCGGTGGTGGCGAGGATGGGCAGCAGGCCCATGGCGAGCAGCAGGGGCGCACGTTTCGAAGAACGGGTCATGGGTATCTCCAGGTGGGGATGCGGATGGCCAAGCCCCGTTGTACACCACGCCGGTGAACGGGCGCGTGGTCCAAAGGTCCTGCTGCCCCCTGTGCGGCGCGCGGCCAATGGTCTACGGTGTGGGCGTCCGGGCAAAGCGTGCCCGTTGTCTGCCAAGGAACTGGAATGCAACCGACCGTCGTCTCCAAGCCGTCGCCCGCCTTCATCGCCGCCTCCTGGGTGGCCCTGCTGCTGGGCGCCGTGACCTACCTGATCGGCCTGTTCAACGCCGGGATGGCCCTCAACGAGAAGGGCTACTACCTGACCCTGCTGCTGTTCGGCCTGTTCGCGGCGGTGTCGCTGCAGAAAAGCGTACGCGACCGGGTGGAGGAGATTCCGGTCAGCGGACTGTATTACGCGCTGTGCTGGTTCGCGCTCCTGGCCTCGCTGCTGTTGCTGCTTGTGGGCCTGTGGAACGCGACGCTGGCGCTGAGCGAGAAGGGCTTCTATGGCATGGCGTTCGCGCTGTCGCTGTTTGGCGCGGTGGCGGTGCAGAAGAACACCCGCGACCTGATCGCGGCCAATGCCGGTGAACCGGCCCGCAAGGCCGCGATGCCGCCGCTGCCGGAACGTGAGTGACCGCTGGTTTGTAGAGCCGAGCCTGGCCACGTCCTGTAGATCCACCCCATGCGTGGAGGCTCCGAATTCGAGCTGTGCCGGTAGATCCACGCCATGCGTGGAGGCTCCGAATTCTAGGGCCGAAGCAGCCGAGCATGGGCTCGGCTCTACAGCGTGGCGGTGCCGGTAGATCCACGCCATGCGTGGATGCTCTGAATCCGAGGGCCGAAGCAGCCGAGCATGGGCTCGGCTCTACAGCGTGGCGGTGCCGGTAGATCCACGCCATGCGTGGATGCTCTGAATCCGAGCGCCGAAGCAGCCGGGCATGGGCTCGGCTCTACAGTGTGGCGGTGCCGGTAGATCCACGCCGTGCGTGGAGGCTCCGAATTCGAGCGCCGAAGCAGCCGAGCATGGGCTCGGCTCTACGGCCTGGCGGCGCCGGTAGATCCACGCCATGCGTGGAGGCTCTGAATCCGAGCGCCGAAGCAGCCGAGCATGGGCTCGGCTCTACAGCGTGGCGGTGCCGGTAGATCCACGCCCTGCGTGGATGCTCTGAATTCGAGCGCCGAAGCAGCCGAGCATGGGCTCGGCTCTACAGCGTGGCGGCGCCGGTAGATCCACGCCATGCATGGATGCTCTGAATCCGAGCGCCGGAGCAGCCGAGCATGGGCTCGGCTCTACAGCGTGGCGGTGCCAGTAGATCCACGCCATGCGTGGATGCTCCGAATCCGAGCGCCGAACCAGCCGAGCATGGGCTCGGCTCTACAGCGTGGCGGTGCCGGTAGATCCACGCCATGCGTGGAGGCTCTGAATCCGAGGGCCGAAGCAGCCGAGCATGGGCTCGGCTCTACAGCGTGGCGGTGCCGGTAGATCCACGCCATGCGTGGATGCTCCGAATCCGAGGTCCGAAGCAGCCGAGCATAGGCTCGGCTCTACAGCGTGGCGGTGCCGGTAGATCCACGCCATGCGTGGATGCTCTGAATCCGAGCGCCGAACCAGCCGAGCATGGGCTCGGCTCTACAGCGTGGCGGTGCCGGTAGATCCACGCCATGCGTGGATGCTCCGAATCCGAGAGCCGAAGCAGCCGAGCATGGGCTCGGCTCTACAGCCTGGCGGTGCCGGTAGATCCACGCCATGCGTGGATGCTCTGCATTCGAGGGCCGAACCAGCCGAGCATGGGCTCAGCTCTACAGCGTGGCGGTGCCGGTAGATCCACGCCATGCGTGGATGCTCTGAATCCGAGCGCCGGAGCAGCCGAACATGGGCTCGGCTCTACAGCGTGGCGGTGCCGGTAGATCCACGCCATGCGTGGATGCTCTGAATCCGAGCGCCGAAGCAGCCGAGCATGGGCTCGGCTCTACAGCGTGGCGG
>NZ_JBXFWG010000079.1:0-11065 GCF_056854535.1 Stenotrophomonas sp. STEN054
GGCGCGCGGGCGCGCGGGGGGCCCCCCCCCACCATGCGCCCACCCCCCGGGCGCGCGCGGCCCAGCCCCGGCGGCATCCATCAATCGGGCAACACCCGGTAGCGCCGGGCCATGCCCGGCGGCATCCATCAATCGGGCAACACCCCGGTAGCGCCGGGCCATGCCCGGCGGCATCCATCAATCGGGCAACACCCGGTAGCGCCGGGCCATGCCCGGCGGCATCCATCAATCGCGGAAGTTGTTGAACTGCAGCGGCAGCTCGAACTTGCCGGCCTTCAGCACCGCGATGGCGTCCTGCAGGTCGTCGCGCTTCTTGCCCTGCACGCGCAGCTTGTCGCCGTTGATCTGGCTTTCCACTTTCAGCTTGGCTTCCTTCAGGGCAGCGGCGATCTTCTTGGCGATCTTCTGCTCGATGCCCTGCTTGACGGTGATCTTCTGGCGGGCCTGGGCCAGGTTGGTCTCGATGTCGCCGAACTCCAGGCTCAACACGTCGATGCCACGCGCGGCCAGGCGGGCGCGCAGAATGTCATTCATCTGCTTGAGCTGGAACTCGGTCGGTGCGGTCTGGTTGATGACATCGCCCTCGCGCTCGAACTTGGCTTCCACTCCCTTGAAGTCGAAGCGGGTGGCCAGTTCGCGGTTCGCCTGGTCGATGGCGTTGGTCAGTTCGTGGGTGTCGACTTCGGACACGACGTCGAAGGAAGGCATGGGCGTGGCTCCGCGGAATTCAGTGACCACCATTCTATCGCGGCACCCGTGCCCGGCGCCCGGCGGGCCACGCGGTCGGCGATAATGGGCCATGAACGCGCAACGCTCCCCTTCGCGCGCGGTGACCTGGATGGTCGCCGCCGTGGCCTGCTTCTCGCTGATGGACGCCGGCATGAAACAGCTGTCGGCCAGCTACCCCTCGCTGGAGGTCACCTTCCTGCGTGGCGCGGCCTCGTTGCCCTTCGTGCTGGTCTGGGTGCTGGCCAGTGCCGGCCCGCGCTCGCTCATTCCGCGCCGCTGGGGCCTGCACCTGCTGCGCGGCGGCCTGGGCATGGCGATGATCGGCTGCTTCGTTTACGCGTTGCGCGACCTGCCGCTGTCCACCGCCTACAGCATCTACTTCGTGGCCCCGCTGCTGATCGCGGCGCTGTCGGTGCCGCTGCTGGGCGAGCGGGTCGGGCCGCGGCGCTGGGTGGCCATCGGCGTCGGCCTGCTGGGCGTGATCGTGGTGCTGCGCCCGGGCGTGGATGGCTTCATTTCCATTCCCGGCCTGATGGTGCTGGCTGCCGCCACCGCCTACGCCATCGCCGCCATCACGGTCAGCCTGTTGACCCGCACCGATACTTCGCAGTCGATGGTGGTCTGGTTCCTGGTCATCATGGCCATCGGTGCCGGCCTGTTGGCCTTGCCGGGCTGGGTGCCGCTGCAGCTGGCGCATGCGCCGCTGATCGCCGGCATGGGCCTGGCCGGGGCGCTGGGCCAGATCGCCCTGACGCGGGCGTTCCAGCTGGGCGAGGCGTCGATGATCGCGCCGCTGGAGTACAGCGGCCTTGTCTGGGTGATCGGCTGGGACCTGGCCTTCTGGGGCCAGCTGCCGGACGCCTGGACCTGGGCCGGCGCGGCGATCATCGTGGCCTCGGGCCTGTACCTGCTGCACCGCGAGCGCCTGAACCGGGTGCAGCCGCCGAAGCCGCTGGACCATCCCTGAATCTGCCCGGGATGGGTCAGAGCCCCTGCGGGGATCCAACCCCGGGCTCCAGCCCCCCCCCGTCATCCCCGGTACACGCGACTTAGAACCAAAAGGAATAACATTCTGGCCCAAGGCGCAGGCGCGTAACCGCCGGCGCTGGTAGGCTGCACGCCCCTTCCATCGCCCTGCCGGTGAGCCACGCCCGTGATCGAGTTCCAGCGCCTGCACAAATCCTATGCCGTTGCCGGCCGCCAAGTGAGCGCGCTGCAACCGCTGGACCTGACCATCGAGGCCGGCGAAGTGTTCGGCATCATCGGCCATTCCGGCGCGGGCAAGTCCACCCTGATCCGCATGATCAACCGCCTGGAAGAACCCAGCGGTGGGCGCCTGCTGATAGGCGGCGAAGACATCACCGCGCTCGATGCCGACGGGCTGCGCGCGCTGCGCCGGCGCATCGGCATGATCTTCCAGCACTTCAACCTGCTGTCCTCGCGCACCGTGGCCGGCAACGTCGCCTTCCCGCTGGAACTGGGCGGTATGCCCAGGGCCGAGATCGACGCGCGCGTGGCCGAGCTGCTGCAGACCGTCGGCCTGCAGGACCACGCGGCGAAGTATCCGGCGCAGCTGTCCGGCGGCCAGAAGCAGCGCGTGGGCATCGCCCGTGCATTGGCCACCCGCCCGCAGATCCTGCTGTGCGATGAAGCCACCAGTGCGCTCGATCCGCAGACCACGGCCTCGGTGCTGTCGCTGCTGTCGAAGATCAACCGCGAGCTGGGCCTGACCATCGTGCTGATCACCCATGAGATGGATGTGATCCGCCGCGTCTGCGACCGGGTGGCCGTGCTCGATGCTGGTGAACTGGTGGAAACCGGCCCGGTCACCCAGGTCTTCCTGCACCCGCAGCACCCGACCACGCGCCGTTTCGTCAGCGAATCGGAGCATGTGGACGAGGGCACGCTGCACCGCGATTTCGACGTGGTCGGTGGCCGCATCGTGCGCCTGACCTTCCTCGGCGGCGATACCTACGAACCGCTGCTGGGCAGCGTGGCGCGGCAGACCGGCGTCGACTACAACATCCTGTCCGGCCGCATCGACCGGATCAAGGACACCCCGTATGGCCAGCTGGTGGTCGCCCTGGTGGGCGGTGACCAGTCCGCCGCGCAGGCCGCGTTCGTGGCCGCCGGCGTGCACGTTGAGGAACTGCGTCGATGATTGCCGCTACTGCTGAAGGTTTCTTCCGCCACCTGGATGCGGACAAGTGGGGGGATATCGGCAAGGCCACCATCGAGACGCTGCTGATGATGGCCGGCTCGCTGCCGCTGACCCTGGCCATCGGCCTGCCGATGGGCGTGCTGCTGTACGTGTTCGGCGCGCCGCAGATGAAGCGTCGCCCGTTTGCCTATGGCGTGCTGGCGATCGTGGTGAACCTGCTGCGTTCGGTGCCCTTCATCATCCTGATGGTGGTGCTGATTCCGGTGTCGCTGTGGCTGATGGGCCAGTCGATCGGCGTGCTCGGCACGCTGCCGGCGCTGGTGATCGGTGCGGCGCCGTTCTATGCGCGTCTGGTCGAGACCGCGCTGCGCGAAGTGGACCGTGGCGTGGTCGAGGCCGCGCAGTCGATGGGTGCCACCACCTGGCAGCTGGTCACCCGGGTGCTGCTGCCTGAAGCGCGGCCGGGCCTGATTGCCGCCGCCACGGTCACCACCGTCGCCCTGGTTGGCTTCACTGCCATGGGCGGCGCGATCGGTTCCGGTGGCCTGGGCGACCTGGCGCTGCGCGAAGGCTACCAGCGCAACCGCACCGACGTGGCCCTGGTCACCGTAGTGGTGCTGCTGATCCTGGTGCAGCTGCTGCAGATGCTTGGCGACCGCCTGGTCGCGCGTTACACCCGCAAGTAATACCGTGCCGGGCGTCGCCCGGCATCGTTCGGGTAGCGCCGGGCCATGCCCGGCGGCGCGTTGCTCAGCGCACGTTCGGGACTTCGTAGCCCAGCTTGCCGACCTGGTCGGCGTGCTGCGGCACGCGCTTGAGCTTGTCGGTGTTCACGCCGTATTCGTCGCGCAGGCGCTCGGCCAGCTCCTTGTACAGCGCCTTGTCCATGTCCGGCTGGCGCGAGAAGATCCAGGCCATTTCCCGGCCAGGGTAGCCGATCATCGCCCACGAATAGTCCGGGGCGACTTCCAGCACGCGCGAATGGGTCGGCACGATCCGGTAGAACCAGGTGCGCCAGGCGTGATTGCCGCTGTCGGCGTCGACGCTGGCACGTGCACGCACTTCCTGCTGCGGCGCACCGAAGCCATCGCGGTAGCGGTAGACGATGCCCACCTTGTTGTCTTCGCGCAGCGTGTACTCGTTGACGCTGGCCACGTGGCCGCGTTCGATGAAGTTCGGCACGCGGCCGATCACGTACCAGGTGCCCATGAAGCGCTGCAGATCGATCGGCGCACCATATTCGGAGGCCCCCGATGCGCTGGCGCGCGGCGACGGCGGGTCGCTGGCGGCCAGCGCGGGCCCTCCAAGTGACAGAGCCAGCAACACAGCGCAGAACGGGCGGATCGAGGACATGCGGGAGCGAGCTCCATTGGGTGCCCAAGCATGGTCGACTGTGTGTGCTCGATCCGTCAATGGCGTCGCAGCTCCTGAGAAGGCGGCGCGCCAAGCTGGGCATCATCGAATCGTCGAGAACGCCCATGAACGCTCGCTCTTCCCGTCGCACCCCTGCTGAACGCGACAGCTTCGCCTCCGACCGTCGCCTGCTGCGCAGCGCGCAGCAGCTGGCCCTGGCCGGGCTTGCGCTGGTGCTGGTGTGGCCGGCCGCACGCGGCAGCAGTGTCTGGCTGGGCTGGCTGCCGCTGTGGCTGGTGGGCATGCCGCTGGCAGCCTGGTGGGCGTTGCTGGGCTGCCCGTTGCCGCTGCGGGCCTGGCTGCGCAGCCTGCGCCAGCCGGGCGTGCAGGCCCGGCGCCTGCCTGCCCGGGCCCGGCGCGCGCGTACCGCTGCGGCCTGACCTTCGACACGGGGGCGGCCCCGGGGATCCGTGCTAGCGTTCCAGCGCTTATGACTGCCTGGAACCGCAATGTCACGATTCGCTTCCGCCTGCCTGCTGGCCGGCATGATGACCGCTGCTTCGGTGGGGACCGCCGTGGCTGCTGAGGAAACCGACCGTTACGCCTGGCTGGAGGACGTCACCGGCGACAAGCCGCTGTCCTGGGTCAAGGAACAGAATGCCAAGTCCGAGGGTCGCCTGGCGCAGACCCCGGCCTTCAGGCAGATGGAAGCCAGCATCCGCGAGGTGCTCGATTCGGACGCCAAGATCCCCGGCGTGCAGAAGATCGGCGACTACTACTACAACTTCTGGAAGGACCAGCAGCACGAGCGCGGCCTGTGGCGCCGCACCACCCTGGCCGAGTACCGCAAGGCCTCGCCGCAGTGGGAAACCGTGCTCGACCTGGATGCACTGAACAAGGCCGAGGGCGAGAACTGGGTCTGGCACGGTGCCGACTGCCTGCGCCCGGACTACAGCCGCTGCCTGATCGCGCTGTCGCGCGGCGGCGCCGATGCCGATGTCACCCGCGAATTCGACCTGGCCAACAAGACCTGGATCAAGGACGGCTTCTTCCGCCCTGAATCCAAGGGCGGCCTGGGCTGGATCGACCGTGATTCGGTGTTCGTCTACACCGATTTCGGCGACGGTTCGATGACAACCTCCGGCTACCCGCGCGTGGCCAAGCTGTGGAAGCGCGGCACGCCGCTGGCCTCGGCCAGCGTGGTCTACGAAGGAAAGCCGGAAGACATGTACATCGCGGCGATGCACGATGACACCCCGGGCTTCGAGCGCAATCTGGTCAGCCGCACGCTGGCCTTCTACAACAACGAGCTGTACCTGCGCGCCGACAACGGCACGCTGACCAAGATCGATGCGCCGAACTCGGCGGAAAAGGGCCTGCACAAGCAGTGGCTGACCCTGGAACTGCGCGACCCGTGGACCGTTGGCGGCAAGACCTACGCCTCCGGCTCGCTGCTGGCGACCAAGCTCGACGATTTCCTGGCCGGCAAGCGTGATTTCGAAGTCCTGTTCACCCCGACCGCGACCACCTCGCTGGCCGGTGCCACCTGGACCAGGAGCCACCTCGTGCTGAACGTGCTCGACGACGTCAAGAACCGCCTGTCGGTGCTGACCCCGGGTGCCAAGGGCTGGCAGAAGAGTGAATTCGTCGGTGCGCCGGCCTTCGGAACCCTGGCCGTGGGCGCAGTGGACAGCAATGACAGCGACGCCGTCTGGCTGACCGCCACCGATTACCTGACCCCGACCACCCTGGCCCTGGCCGACATCGGCAAGGCCCCGGAAACGCTGAAGACCATGCCGGCCTTCTTCGATGCCGAGGGCAAGGTGATCGAGCAGCACTTCGCCACCAGCAAGGACGGCACCCGCGTGCCGTACTTCGTGGTGCACGACAAGGCGATGAAGCTGGATGGTTCCAACCCGACCCTCCTGTACGGCTACGGTGGCTTCGAGATCTCGCTGACCCCGAGCTACTCCGGTGGCATGGGCCGCGCCTGGCTGGAAAAGGGCGGCGTGTACGTGGTCGCCAACATCCGCGGCGGTGGCGAGTACGGCCCGCGCTGGCACCAGGCGGCGCTGAAGCAGAACCGTCACAAGGCCTATGAAGACATGGCCGCTGTCGCGCAGGATCTGGTCACCCGCAAGATCACCACGGCCAAGCACCTGGGCGTGCAGGGCGGCAGCAACGGTGGCCTGCTCACCGGCAACATGCTCACCCAGTACCCGGAACTGTTCGGTGCGGTGGTCGTGCAGGTGCCGCTGCTGGACATGAAGCGCTACAGCCACCTGCTGGCTGGTGCTTCATGGATGGCCGAGTACGGCAACCCGGACACCAGCGACTGGGAGTTCATCAAGACCTTCTCGCCGTACCACCTGTTCGACGCGAAGAAGACCTACCCGCCGGTGCTGTTCACCACCTCCACCCGCGATGACCGCGTGCACCCGGGCCATGCCCGCAAGATGGCGGCGAAGATGATCGACGCCGGCAAGGACGTGACCTACTACGAGAACATCGAAGGTGGCCACGGCGGCGCAGCCAACAACGCGCAGGCCGCACACATGTCGGCCCTGGCCTACAGCTTCCTGTGGGAGCGCCTGGGCGGCAAGTGATGTAATGAAAAGCGCCGCCCGAGGGCGGCGTTTTTCTTTGGGTTCCACGTATCCACGCATGGCGTGGATCTACCCGTGAACGTCACGCATGGCGTGGATCCACCCATTTACCGAGCGCCGGACCAGTAGAGCCATGCCATGCGTGGATGCCGTTCGCGCCGGGCGATCAGGCGCCCCAGCGCTTCAACCCACGCGCAATCCGCTCCACCGCCTCCTGCAACCGCGGTACTTCCTGGGTATACGCCAGGCGCACGTGCTGGTTGGCGCGGTGGAAACCGAAATCCAGGCCCGGGGTGAATGCCACGTGCTCGGTTTCCAGGAAGTGCGCGCAGAACGCCTGCGCATCGTCGGTGAACGCACTGACGTCGGCGTACAGATAGAACGCGCCCTGCGGCTCCACCTCGATGCGGAAGCCCAGCTCGCGCAGGGCCGGCAGCAGGAAATCGCGGCGCTGGCGGAACGCCTCGCGGCGCTGTTCGAAGATCGCCATCGATTCCTCGCTGAAGCAGGCGAGGGCGGCATGCTGGGCGATGCTCGACGCGCTGATGTACAGGTTCTGCGCCAGCTTCTCCAGATCGGGCACCGCCGCCGGCGGCGCCACCAGCCAGCCCAGCCGCCAGCCGGTCATGCCGAAGTACTTGGAGAAGCTGTTCAGCACGAATGCGCTGTCATCCACCTGCAGCACGCTTGGTGCATCCAGGCCATAGGTCAGGCCGTGGTAGATCTCGTCCACCACCAGGTGGCCGCCGCGCGCATGCAGCGAGGTCGACAGTGCGGCCAGTTCATCGGCCGACAGCACGGTGCCGGTGGGGTTGGCCGGTGAAGCGACCAGCGCACCAACGCTGTCGGCATTCCAGTGCTGTTCCACCAGCGACGGAGTCAGCTGGTAGGCGGTATCGGGGCCGACCGGCACCAGCTGCGCGCCGCCTTCCACCAGGCGCAGGAAGTGGCGGTTGCAGGGATAGCCGGGGTCGGCCAGCAGCCAGTGCCGGCCCGGGTCGACCAGCAGGCTGCTGGCCAGCAGCAGCGCGCCGGAACCACCGGGGGTGACCAGGATGCGTTCGGGATCGATGTCCAGCCCGTAGTGGCTGCGGTAAAAACCGCTGATCGCCTGGCGCAGGGCCGGCAGGCCGCGTGCGGCGGTGTAGCGGGTATGGCCGGCCGCCAGTGCGGCCTGGCCGGCGCGCACGACCGGTTCGGCGGTGGTGAAGTCCGGTTCGCCGATCTCCAGATGGATCACGTCGTGGCCTGCCTGTTCCAGCGCCTGCGCGCGGGCCAGCAGGGACATCACGTGGAAGGGGGCGATTTCATGGCTGCGCCGGCTGTAGCCCGGCGTGTGGGGCAGGGTGCTCATGCCGCCATGGTACGCCGCGCCCCGGGGTCGGATCCCTTTTGCCTGCAAACGGCTCTGACCCCAGCA
This sequence comes from Stenotrophomonas sp. STEN054, assembly GCF_056854535.1. Classification (NCBI taxonomy): domain Bacteria; kingdom Pseudomonadati; phylum Pseudomonadota; class Gammaproteobacteria; order Lysobacterales; family Lysobacteraceae; genus Stenotrophomonas; species Stenotrophomonas sp. STEN054. The sequence goes on from NZ_JBXFWG010000079.1 coordinate 8,270, forward strand.
AAGTCGCGGTACTGCCGGCAGGCATGGCCACCATGACGTTCCGCAGGGTTGCCCGCCGTCCGTCCGCAACCCAGACTCGGGCTCAGGGACGCCATTGCATTGCCCCTCAAGGAGCCCTATCTCATGAAATCCACCCTCTGCCTGTTGCTTGCCAGCCTGATGACCAGCACCGTTACCGCCGCCACCCCGCCCGTTCCGCCGGATGCCGCCAGGCACCCGCACGAGGTCAAGGCGCCGTTCGGCGCCACCCGCAACGACGACTACTACTGGCTGCGCGACGACAAGCGCGAGAACAAGGACATGCTGGCCTACCTGCAGGCCGAGAATGCCTACACCGACCAGCTGCTGGCGCCGCTGAAGCCGCTCGAAGACACCCTGTACAAGGAAATCGTCGGCCGCATCAAGCAGGACGATTCCAGCGTGCCGACGCGCGAGCGCGGCTACTGGTACTACAGCCGTTACGAGACCGGCCAGGACTACCCCATCCACGCGCGCCGCAAGGGCAGCATGGAGGCGGCCGAGGAAGTCCTGCTCGACGTCAACGCGATGGCCGCAGGCAAGGGCTATTTCAGCGTCGGCGCGATGGAAGTCAGCCAGGACAACCAGCTGCTGGCCTGGGCCGACGATGACGTCGGCCGCCGCCAGTACACCATCCGCTTCAAGGACCTGGCCACCGGCAAGGTGCTGCCCGACGTCATCACCGGCAGCTCCGGCAACCTGGTCTGGGCCGACGACAACCGCACCGTGCTGTACGTCGAGAACGATCCGGAAACCCTGCTGACCGTGCGGGTGAAGAAGCACGTGCTGGGCACCCCGGCCAGCGCCGACACTGTCGTCTACGAAGAGAAGGACGACAGCTTCTACATGGGCATCGGCCGCACCCGCGACGATCGCTTCATCACCATCGGCGTGCACAGCACCGTGTCCTCGGAAGAGCGCTACGCCCCGGCCAGCGACCCGACCACCTTCACCGTGCTGGCCCCGCGCCAGCGTGACGTCGAGTACGACGCCGACCATTACGACGGCCGCTGGGTGATCCGCACCAACGATGGGGCGAAGAACTTCAAGCTGGTCACCGCGCCCACCGATGCCACCTCGCGTGCGCAGTGGAAGGACTGGATCACGCACGACGATGCGGTGTTCATCGAAGGCTTCGAGCTGTTCGACAGCTACACCGCCATCGCCGAACGTTCCGAAGGCCTGGAGCGCATCCGCCTGCTGTTCAAGGATGGCCGCAGCGACTACGTGAAGGCCGACGAGCCGGCGTATTCGATGGGCCTGGGCGACAACACCGAGGCCGACACCCAGTGGCTGCGCTACGTCTACACCTCGATGACCACCCCGACCACCGTGTTCGAACTGAACACCGCCACCGGCGAGCGTCGCCAGCTGAAGGTGCAGCCGGTCATCGGCTATGACGCCTCGAAGTACGAGACCGACCGCGTCTGGATCACCGCGCGCGACGGGGTGAAGGTGCCGGTGTCGCTGGTCTACCGCAAGGGCTACCAGAAGGATGGCAAGGGCGCGCTGTTCCAGTACGCCTACGGCAGCTACGGCATGTCGATGGACCCGTACTTCAACCAGACCGCGGTGAGCCTGCTCGACCGTGGCGTGGTCTACGCCATTGCCCACATCCGTGGCGGCCAGGAAATGGGCCGCGACTGGTACGAGAACGGCAAGCTGCTGCACAAGCAGAACACCTTCAACGACTTCATCGACGTCACCCGTGGCCTGGTGGCGCAGGGTTGGGCGGCCAAGGACCGCGTCGCCGCCTCCGGTGGCAGCGCCGGTGGCCTGCTGATGGGCGCGGTGGCCAACCAGGCGCCGCAGGATTACCGGGTGATGGTGGCGCAGGTGCCGTTCGTCGACGTGGTCACCACCATGCTCGACCCGACCATTCCGCTGACCACCAACGAGTACGACGAGTGGGGCAACCCGGAACAGAAGCAGTACTACGACTACATGCTGTCCTACTCGCCCTACGACAACGTCAGGAAGCAGGCTTACCCGTCGCTGTTCGTGGGCACCGGCCTGTGGGATTCGCAGGTGCAGTACTGGGAACCGGCAAAGTGGGTGGCCAAGCTGCGTGACGACAACACCGGCCACTACCCGATCGTGTTCCGCACGAACATGGAAGCCGGCCACGGCGGCAAGTCCGGACGCTTCCAGCGTTACCGCGAGCTGTCCGAGTCGTATGCGTTCGTGCTGCAGCAGCTGGGTATCGTCCAGCCGTGATCGCGACAGGGTGCCGGGCACTGCCTGGCACCCTGAACCGGTATCCTTGCGGCCATGACCGCGCCCGCACCACCGCCTCCGGATGACACGCCGCCACCGCGCGTGGTGCGTTTCCGCTGGGCGTGGTGGCTGCTGGCCTATGCCAGCCTCGGCACCGGCATCGTCGGCATCTTCGTGCCGGGCCTGCCGACCACCGTATTCATCCTGATTTCGGCCTGGGCCGCCTCGCGCGGCTCCGAGCGCCTGCACACCTGGCTGCTGCAGCACCCGCGGTTCGGCCCGGCCATCGCCAACTGGCAGGCGCACGGCGCGGTCAGCCGCTACGGCAAGTGGATGGCCACGATCACCATGGCCGCGTGCGCCGGCATCATGCTGTGGTGCGTGCCGATCGCCTGGGTGAAGTGGTTTTCCATCGGCAGCATGACCGTGGTGGCGATCTGGCTGTGGACGCGGCCGCTGCCGCCGCCGGAATAACGCCCCGCCGGGCCAGGGCCGGCGCCCCCCGGGTGGTGGGTGTGGGTGGGCCCCGGGCCGTCCCCCCCGGGGTGAGTGGCACCCTGT
>NZ_JBXFWG010000080.1:0-10901 GCF_056854535.1 Stenotrophomonas sp. STEN054
GGGTGGGTGTGTGGTGGTGGGGCGGCGGGGCCCGCCCCCCCCGGCTACCGCTTTGCCGGTCATGGCCGGAAAACAGCGTTCGCCGCCACCGTGACCTCCCACCCATGCGCGGCACTGAACGACTGTTAAGCTCCAAGGCTGATTCCCTTCCCGGAGCTGTCCATGCGTCGCCGCGTCCTTGCCATCGCATCCTCCCTCGCCCTGCTGGCCGCGCCGGCCTTTGCGGCGCCGCGCACCACCACCCTGCCTCCGGCCTCGCTGGCCACGGCCGCGCAGCTGCGCGACCAGGCACTGGCCGATGACACCGGCTGGAAGGTGGTGGAATCGCTGACCACCGAGATCGGCCCGCGCATCGCTGGCGGCGAAGCCGATGCCCGCGCCGTGGCCTGGGCCGAAGCAAAGTTCAAGGCGCTCGGCTTCGACAAGGTGTGGAAGGAGCCGGTGACTTTCCCGAAGTGGGAACGTCGCGGTGAACACGCCGCCGTGACCGGCAAGCACCAGCAGCCGTTGCAGATCACCGCGCTGGGCGGCAGCCCGGGCGGCAGCGTCGAAGCCGAAGTCGTGCGCTTTGCCGACCTCGCCGCACTGCAGGCAGCGCCGGAGGGCTCCCTGAAGGGCAAGATCGCCTTCGTCGATTACCAGATGCTGCCGTTCCGCGATGGCCGTGATTACGGCCGCGGCGGCGCGATCCGCAGCAAGGGGCCGTCGGAAGCGATCCGCAAGGGTGCGGTCGGCTTCCTGATGCGCTCGGCCGGCACCGATTCGCACCGCGTGCCGCATACCGGCATCACCCGTTACGACGACGGCCTGACCCCGGTGCCCTCCGCTGCACTGTCGGTACCCGATGCCGACCAGCTGGCGCGCCTGGTGGCGCGCGGCAGCACCACCGTGAAGGTGACCCTGGACTGCGGCTGGGATGGCACCGCCACCTCCTACAACGTGATCGGTGAAATCACCGGGCGCAGCCTGCCCAAGGAAGTGGTGGTGATCGGTGGTCACCTCGATTCCTGGGACCTGGGCACCGGCGCCATCGATGACGGCGCGGGCGTGGGCATCACCATGGCCGCCGGCCACCTGATCGGCCAGCTCAAACAGGCCCCCAAGCGCACCATCCGCGTGGTCGCCTTCGCCAATGAAGAGCAGGGCCTGTACGGCGGCAAGGCCTACGCCGAAGCCCATGCCAAGGACGTGGCGCGGCACCAGCTGGCCGCCGAGAGCGATTTCGGTGCCGGCCGCATCTACGCGTTCAACACCGGCTCGCCGAACCCGGAGGGTTCGCGTGAGGCCACCGCGCAGATTGCCGAAGTGATGAAGCCGCTGGGCATCGAGTACATGGCCGACAAGGGTGGCCCGGGCCCGGACGTCGGCCCGCTGGCAGCCAAGGGCGGCGCGTGGGCATGGCTGGCGCAGGACGGCTCGGACTACTTCGATTTGCACCACACCGCTGACGACACCCTGGACAAGATCGACCCGAAGGCACTGGCGCAGAACGTGGCCGCCTACACCGTGTTCGCGTACCTGGCGGCCGAGGCCGATGGCACCTTCGGCAGTGAAGCCAAGGCGACCACGCCGCCGAACGAGTGAGGCGGTGACGTGCTGGGGTCAGAGCCCTCGCCTTGGCGAGGGATCTGACCCCGATCCGGCAATTCAGCCGCGACGGCTGGCCCACTGCGCCAGCAGCACCGCCGTCGCCGAGGCGACGTTGAGGCTTTCCACCGCGCCGCTGCCGGGGATGGAGACCTGCTGGTCGCACTGGCTGGCAAGCGCTCGGTCCATGCCCTCGCTCTCGGCGCCCATCACGTACACCAGGCGCGCCGGCAACTCGGCACGGAACACGTCCTGGCCACCCTCGACCAGAGTCGCGGCCAGGCCGAAGCCGGCGGCACGCAGCTGCGCCATGGCATCCGCGTCATCGGGCAGCTGCACCAGCGGCAGGGCCTCGGCGCCGCCCTCGGCCACGCGTGCGGCGGCACCGGACAGGGCCAGCGTGCTGCCGGCCGGCAGCAGCAGCGCCTTCGCGCCAAAATGCGCCGCCGAACGCAGGATCGCCCCAAGATTGTGCGGGTTGCCCACGCCATCCAGCCACAGCGCCACTGCCGGGCCATCGCCTACCTGCTGCAGCCACTGCGCCAGCGGCAGCACCGGCGCACGCAGCACGTCGGCCACCACGCCTTCGTGGTGGGTGGTGCCGGCCAGCTTGTTCAGATCGCCGTCTTCCACTACGCGGTAGCCCACGCGGTTGGCCACGCACCACTTCAGCAACGGCTGCAGGCGCGGAATGCGCGCCTCCAGCAGGTACAGCTTGCGCAGGGCCTGCGGGCGCGCTTCGAAGGCGGCCAGCACGGCGTTCAGGCCGAACAGGCGCAGCTCATCATTGCCGCCGCGGCCGCCACCGCCGGTGGCCGGCACCTCCGCACGCGGCAACGGCGTTGCGCGCGGCGGACGGGCGGACGGACGGCGGTTGTTCCAAGGGTTGTTCACTTACACACTCTCCTGCTTGCGCTGGCGCCAGAAGTCCGCGTTCTTGATGCCCAGGGCATCAGGGTCGAACGTCGGATCCAGGCCCAGCTTCTTCTGTCGTTCGTAATCACGCAGGGCCAGCATGGCCGGCTTCTGGATGATGAGGATGGCGATGATGTTCAGCCAGGCCATCAGGCCCACACCGATGTCACCCAGCGCCCAGGCCAGGGTCGCATTATGGAATGCGCCGAACACGACCATGGCCAGGATGCCCAGGCGCAGCACCAGCACGGTCAGCGGGCGCTTCCTGTTCTGGTTGACGTAGGTCAGGTTGGTTTCGGCCATGTAGTAATAGGCCATGATGGTGGTGAAGGCGAAGAAGAAGATGGCGATCGATACGAACGCCGCGCCCCACCCCGGCAGCACCGCTTCCACGCCCGCCTGCGCATAGCCGGCGCCTTCCGGAATACCGGCCAGGCCCTGGAAGATCGGAGGTGCACTGGCGCCCGCAGGCGAGTACACGTTGTACGTACCGCTGGCCAGGATCAGGAACGCGGTGGCGGTGCATACCATCATGGTGTCGAAGTAGATGGCGAAGGCCTGCACGTAGCCCTGCTTGGCCGGGTGCGAGACCTCGGACGCAGCAGCTGCGTGCGGGCCCGAGCCCTGGCCGGCTTCGTTGGCGTAGATGCCGCGCTTGATGCCCCACTCCACCGCCAGGCCCATCATCGCACCGAACGCGGCATGGGTGCCGAACGCGCTGTCGAAGATGATGCCGAACATTTCCGGCACGCGGTCGTAGTTGATGATCATGATGACGATGGCCGTCAGGATGAAGGCGGCCGCCATGAACGGCACCACCACTTCGGCGAAGTTGGCGATGCGCTTGACGCCACCGAAGATGACCACGCCCAGCAGCAGGGCCACGACGATGCCGATGCCCAGCTTCAGCGCCTCGACCGAGCTCATGCCCAGCATCTGGCCGTCCAGCGGGCCGCATACGGCGGTGCCGCGGCAGGCGTTGATGACGCTGTCAGCGATGGCATTGGCCTGCACGCCCGGCATCAGGAAACCGGCAGCGATGATCGTGGCGATGGCGAAGGCCAGCGCGTACCACTTCAGGCCCATGGCCTTTTCGATGTAGTACGCCGGGCCACCGCGGTAGCGGCCATCGGCATCCTTGGTCTTGTAGATCTGCGCCAGGGTGCATTCCACGTACGAGGTGGACGCGCCGAAGAAGCCCATCACCCACATCCAGAAAATGGCGCCCGGGCCGCCGAAGGCGATGGCGGTGGCCACGCCGGCGATGTTGCCGATGCCCATGCGGCCGGCCATCGACATGGCCAGGGCCTGGAAGGAGGACACGCCGGCGTCGGACTTCTCGCCCCTGACGGTGAGGCGGCACATCTCGAAGAAGCCGCGGAGCTGCATGAAGCGGGTACGCAGGCTGAAGAACAGGCCGGCGCCCAGGCACACAGCGATGAGTGCCTTGCTCCAGATGATGCTGTTGATGAAATGTACGGTTGCTTCCACGCGCGCTCTCTCCAGTCGGCGGGTTGTAAGGACGTCCCGTCGGCTGGAAGGGACGGGACCGATTCTCCCTGATCGAAGGTCACTGCGGTAGCGCCAGAAGCATCCGCCGGGGCAAGCCCCCCCCAAACACCAAAAACCCAGCACCCACCCGTAACGCCCCGCCCCCGCCGCGGGGGGGGGCGGCGCCGCGCCGCCCGCCCCCCGCCCCCCCCCCCCCCCGGGGCCCGGGGCCCCCCCCCCCGCGGCTGTTCAGGGCAGCTGCGTGCGCACCCGCGCGAAGCGGCGCAGGTCGTGCAGGACGCCGCGCTTGTAGACGGCGCAGCGGGCCGTGCCCTCTTCGGCAAAGCCATTGGCCAGCAGCACGCGGGCCGAGCCTTCGTTGAAGTCCAGCACCTCGGCCTGCAGCCTGAACAGGCGCAGCTCGTCCATCACCCAGGGGGCGAACAGGGCTACGACGCGGCTCATCACGCCTTGGCCCCAATGTGACTGGCCCAGCCAATATCCCAATTCGGCGGTATGCCCGCGCTCGGCCGTGCCTGGCTGCGCGCCAATGCTGCCGCAGGCGTGGCCGTCGATCTCGATGGCCAGGTTGAGGGTGCCGGGAGCGAGCACGCGGCCGGCCAGGAAGGCCTCGCCGTCCTCGCGGGTGTACGGGTACGGGAAGCGGTCGCGCAGGCCGCGCGAGACGGCGGGGTCGTTGGCGTGGTGCAGCAGCGACGCGAGGTCGTCGGGGTGCCAGGGGCGCAGGGTGAAGCCGTCGCCGTGCAGGCTTGGGGTCAGAGCCCTTTCCCCTTGGGAAAGGGATCCGACCCCTTCGGCGGGCTGGTTTGGGGTCAGAGCCCTTTCCCCTTGGGAAAGGGATCCGACCCCACTTGCATGCCGGTCAGGCATGACCGCCGACCGAGGGCGATTCGGCTTCCTGCTTCTCCAGTTCGCGCTTCACCGCTTCCGGCGAACGGGTGTACGGGGCCAGGCGTGCGTAGAACGCCGGCACCACGAACAGCGACAGGAAGGTGGACAGGGTGACGCCGAAGATGATCACGATCCCGATGGTGCCGCGGCTGGCCGAACCCGGGCCGCCGGCCACCACCAGCGGGATGGCGCCGACCACGGTGGCGATCGAGGTCATCAGGATCGGACGCAGGCGGACCACGGCCGATTCGATGATCGCCGCGCGCACGGTGCGACCGTCATCGCGCAGCTGATTGGCGAACTCGACGATCAGGATGCCGTTCTTGGCCGCCAGGCCGACCAGCATCACGATGCCGATCTGGCTGAACAGGTTCACCGTGCCGCCACTCACCCACAGGCCGACCAGAGCGCCGAGCACGCCCAGCGGCACGGTCAGCATGATGGTGAGCGGGTGGATGAAGCTTTCGAACTGCGCGGCCAGCACCAGGTAGACCACCAGCAGGGCCATGGCGAAGGTCAGCAGCACCGCGCCGCCCGCGCTCTGGAACTCGCGCGACTCACCCTTCCAGTTGATCTGCGCGTACTGCGGCAGCTCCTCGCGGGTGACCTGCTGCGCCCAGGCGATGGCCTCGCCCAGCGGATAGCCGGGGGCCAGGCCGGCGCTGATGGTGATCGAGCGCAGGCGGTTGAAGCGGTTCAGGGTGCCGGCCTCGGCCACTTCGCTGAGGGTGACCAGATTGGACAGCGGCACCAGTTCGCCCGAATTGGCGCGCACGCGGATGGCGGCCAGGTCGGCGGGGCTGGCACGGCCATCGCGGCCGGCCTGCACCAGCACGTCGTACTCCTCGCCGTTGTCGACGAAGGTGGTGACGCGGCGCGAGCCCATCATCGTTTCCAGCGCAGAGCCGATGGCGGTGACCGGCACGCCGAGGTCGGCCGCGCGCTGGCGGTCGATGTTCACCCGCATCTGCGGGCGGGTTTCCTTGTAGTCCGAATCGGGGCTGACCAGTCCGGGATTGTCGGCCATGCGCAGCAGGATGCGGTCACGCCACTGCGCGATCTCGGCATATTCCGGCCCCCCCAGCACGATCTGGAACGGCTGGCCACCGCTGCGCACCAGGCCACCACCGACCTGCGTACGCACGCGCACGCCGCGCAGGGTGTCCAGTTCCTTCTGCAGGTCATTGGCCACGTCCACGGTGTTCTCCGTGCGCTCGCGCCATGGCTGCAGGAACACGCTGACGCGACCGGTATGCATTTCCTCACTGGATCCCCACCCGCCCGGCACGCGGGGATTGGCCCGCACGATCGGTTTGTCGGCGCCCACGTGCGGCGCCAGCAATGCTTCGACCTGCTGCACCTGCTGCACGGTGTAGTCGTAGCCTGCGCCTTCCGGGCCGTCGATCATGATCTGGAACGAGCCGCGGTCTTCGGCCGGGGCCAGTTCGGACGGCAGGATTTTCAACAGGCCCCAGCTGGCGGCCAGCGCCAGCACCATCACCACCAGGTAGATCCACAGACGGTCGACATGGTGGTCCAGTACGCGGCCGTAACCGGATGCCAGGCGTTCCAGGTTGCGGTTGATGACCCCATACAGGCCGCGCGGTGCCTGCCCGGTGTGTGGTTTCAGCAGCTTGGAAGCCATCATCGGGGTGAGCGTGAGCGCCACGAACGCCGACAGCGCCACCGCCGCAGCCAGCGCCACGGCCAGCTCGCGGAACAGGCGGCCGGTGTTGCCTTCCAGGAAACCGACCGGCAGGAACACCGCCACCAGCACCGCGGTGGTGGCGATGACCGCGAAGGCGACCTGGGTGGTGCCGCGCTTGGAGGCGACCAGCGGCGGTTCGCCCAGGTCGATGCGACGCTGTACGTTCTCCACGACCACGATCGCGTCATCCACCACCAGGCCGATACACAGCACCAGGGCCAGCAAGGTCAGCAGGTTGATGGAGAAACCAAAGGCGTACAGCGCGATGAAGGCCGCGACCAGGCAGACCGGCACGGTCACAGCAGGGATCAACGCGGCGCGGAAGCTGCCCAGGAACAGCCAGATGACCGCCAGCACCAGCAGCATCGCTTCGACCAGCGTCGCGTAGACGCGGTCAACGGCCGCTTCAATGAAGGTGGTGTTATCAAAGGTGACCACGATCTGCGTGCCTTCGGGCAGTGTCGCGGCGATCTTTTCTGCTTCAGCGCGCGCGGCGCGGGCCACGTCCAGCGAGTTCGCGGTCGAGGTCTTGACGATGCCCAGGCCGACGCCCGGTTCGCCGTTGCTGCGGAAATACGCGCGGCGTTCGGCCGATGCCAGCTCGATCCTGGCCACGTCGCCCATGCGCACCACGTAGCCATCGCTGCCCTTGCCGAGCGGGATGGTGGCGAAATCCTCGGGCTTCACGTAGTTGCGCTCGACGCGCAGGGTGAAGTCACGGTCAGTCGATTCGATGCGGCCGGCCGGCAGTTCCACGTTCTCGTTGCGCAGCGCGGTTTCCACGTCGCCGGTGGTCAGGCCACGCGCGGCCAGCTGGTCGCGGTCCAGCCAGATGCGCATCGCGTAACGCTGGCGGCCACCGATGCGGACCTGGGCCACGCCGTCCAGGCTGGAGAAGCGGTCGACCACGTAGCGGTCGGCGTAGTCGCTCAGTTCCAGCGTGTCCATCGTGGTGGAGGACATGTTGAACCAGATGATCGGATCGGCATCGCTCTCGACCTTGGCGATTTCCGGCGGACGCGCCTCTTCGGGCATGCGGTCGGCCACGCGGCTGACCGCGTCGCGCACGTCGTTGGCGGCCGCTTCGATATCGCGGTTGGAGGTGAATTCGATGCTGACCTGCGAACGGCCGTTGCTGCTGCGCGCGTTGATCGTGTCGATGCCCTCGATGCCGGCCAGCGCATCTTCCAGCACCTGGGTGACGCGGCTCTCGATGACCGCCGCCGAAGCACCGGTGTAGTCCACCGACACCGAGACGATGGGCGGATCGATGGCCGGCAGCTCACGCAGGGTCAGGCGGGTGAAGGACATGATGCCCAGCACCACCAGCAGCAGGCTCATCACCACGGCGAACACCGGCCGCTGGATGGAAATGTCCGACAGTTTCATCCGCCGTCGCCCTCGGCCGGTGCAGGTGCCGTAGCCGGCGCCTTGGCCGGTGCGGTGCCGTTGGCCGGCGCAGCGTCGGTGGCGGCGACCTTCAGGCCGGCGCGCAGCTTGCCGGTGCCGTCGACGACGATGCGTTCGCCACCCTGCAGGCCCTGGCGGATCTCGACCACGCCGGCACGACGCGCGCCGGTGGTCACATCAACGCGTTCGACGGTGTCGTCGGCCTTGATACGGTAGATGAAGGTATCGCGGCCGACCTGCACCACGGCGATTTCCGGCACCACCAGCGCCGGGCGCTCGGGGCGGAACAGACGCACGTCCAGCAGCATGCCCGGGCGCAGCGCGTGGTCGGCGTTGGCGAAGTCGGCGCGCACGGTCACCGCACGCGTGGCCGGATCGACGCGTGCATCGATGGTGGTCACTTCGCCTTCGAAGGTGCGGCCCGGCCAGGCGACGCTGGTCGCGCTGACCTTGTCGCCGTTGGAGAGCGCGGCCATTTCCACTTCCGGCACCTGGAAATCGACGTGCATGCGCTCGATGTCATCGAGGGTAGCGATGACGGTGGTCGGGGTCAGCAGCGTGCCCGGGCTGACCTGGCGGATGCCGAGCACGCCGGCAAACGGTGCACGCACGCGACGGTCGCCGATGTCCGCCTGCATCTGCGCCACGCGCGCTTCGGCGGCGTCGCGGATCGACTTCTGGGTATCGAGGGTGGCGCTAGAGACCAGGCGCTGGGTGGCCAGCTCGCGCTGCCGCTTGTACAGCTGATCGGCTTCGTGGAAGGTCGCCTGCGCCTGCACCAGCGCCGCCTCCTGGGCCTGCCCGCGCAGGGTCACGATGGGCGCACCGGCGGCGACCTGCTGGCCGCTTTCGAAGTGCACGCGGTCGACGATCTCGCTCACCTTGGCGGTGACGTTGATGGATTCACGGGCCTTGGCCGTGCCCAGCGCCTGCAGGGTGTCGTTCCACTGCGAGGGCTGCACGACGCGGGCGGTGACCGGCACCGCTTCGCCCTGCCGACGCGCGGCGGCCTCCTGTTTGCCTGCGCACCCGGCCAGGACGGCCAGGCTGAGGCCAAGGGCCAGGGTCGAAGCAATACGAGCCAACATGAAGGGTCCTGGTTGTTGCATGGCCGCCGAGTGTAGGCAAGCGCCTGCGAAAGCGGTATGTGCCAAGCGTTTACCGGCGTGGAACCGGCGCTGCGGTGGCGCCGTGAACCCGTTCCATGCAAGGCTCGGGGGCGCAATGTCGGCGTATGTCGGGATGTATCCGGCCGCACTTTTTCGTGCGTTGCCATCGTACAGTCGAGGCTGCTTGGCAGAGGGCGCCAGGCGGGGGTCGGCCCTGGCGGGGTCCGGCCCTGTTTTTTTTGTTCGGGCAGGGCTTGCAGCCCTGCACCTGCAGAAGCGGTAGTGGCGGGGGCCGGGGCGCCCCCCCCCCGTGCACAGCCCCCCCAACCAGGGGTTGGGGGGGGGGGGGGGCGGGGGGGGGGGGTGTTTTGGGGGGGCCCGGGGCGGGGGGGGGTGGGGCCCGGGCGACCCCCCTTTGGCCCCCGCCGGGGGCCCGGGTCGGGCGGGCCTTCCCCCGGCGACCTTTCATTTCAACGGCGAATACTCCGTCGGCACCCACGCATAGGCCTCGCCCTCGCCGCGCACATGGCCCAGGCCGGGGAACGGCAGGTGCGCACCGGCCACCCACCAGCCCTTGGCGGTGGCCTGCTCAAGCAGCCCGCGACGGCTGGCGATGGCCGCCTTGCGGTCGGCATCGGCCTCGAACGCCGCTTCCGGGTGCGCGAACTGCACCGCGTGGAAGTGCAGCACGTCGCCCCACACCAGCAACGACTGGCCCTGGCTGTCGAACCGGTAGGAGACATGGCCGGGGGTATGGCCGTGGCTGTCCATGGCCACCGCGCCGCCGGGCAGGGCATCACCGGGCTGGAAGGTGCGCAGCCTGCGCTGGGCCTGGTACGGCGCCACCGCATTGCGCGCCAGCGGGAAGGCGAAACGCACGCCCTGCGGCTCACCGGCTTCGCTGGCCGGGTCCAGCCAGTAATCGGCATCGGCCTTGGACAGCCACACCCTGGCATTGGGGTAGGCCGGCTGCCCCTGCGCGTCGAGCACGCCGCACATGTGGTCCGGGTGGGCATGGGTGAGCAGGATGTCATCCACCTCGGCCGGGTCGACGCCGGCGGCCCGCAGGTTGCCCAGCACCTGGCCCAGGCCGGGGCCGAAGCACTGCGCGGTGCCGGTATCGACCAGGGTCAGGTGGTTGCCCTGGCGGACCAGGAAGGCGTTGACCGCGGTCTGCAGGCCCTTCTTGTCCTCGGTCACATAGCGGCCGTCGAGCAGGCGGGTGACCAGGGAGGGCGAGACATCGACCACTTGCTGGCGGCCGAGCGCGACCACGCCATCGAACAGGGCGGTGACCTGCAGGGCGCCGACGCCCTGGTGGTAGACGCCTGGCACCTGCTGGGTGGGGGCGGGCGAGGTGGCTTCGGCCAGGGCGGCCAGCGGCAGGGAGGACAGGGCCAGCAGCAGGGCGCCGCGCAGGGGCAGGTGACGCAAGGCGGGAGATTCCGTCGCTGTGCAGGGTGCCGGGTGGCGCGCACGCGATGCGCTCAAACCACTGCGTGGAATGCTCAAGGGGTTTTTGTTTTGCAGGGCTTGCAGCCCTGCACCTGCTGCAATCAACGTCAACGGCAAAAGCTGGGTATCCGTGGGTAGGCGGGGGGGGGGGGGGGGGGGGGGGGGGGGGGGGGCGGCCGGTCCGCGCGCGGCGGGGGCCGCGCCGCCGCGCGGGCGGTTGGGGTGTCGGCCCCCCCCCCCCCCCCCCCCCCCCCCCCCCCCGCCATCCCACGGAATGCCGCTCTGGCTTTGGCCGTTGCATTGAGCAGGTGCAG
>NZ_JBXFWG010000081.1:0-10181 GCF_056854535.1 Stenotrophomonas sp. STEN054
GGGTGGGTCCGGTTGAGGGGGTGTGAGCGGCATGGATGCCGCGACCAAGCCCCCATGGACGGGTTCACGGCGTCCCCCTCAACCGGACCCACCCCGCCAACCCACGGAATGCCGCTCAGGCTTTTGACGTTGAGGTTGCCGGCCAGCGGCCGGCACTACCGCTTCGGCGGGTGCAGGGCTGCAAGCCCTGCAAAACACCCCCCTACGAACTGCAGGAAAGCATCGAGCACCCGGCACGGTGATCCGCCCACGCCGGCCGCTTGCCGGCATAGTGCTCCAGCCCCGGCCGCTCCGTGTACGGATCACGCAGCACCTCCTGCAGCGCGCGCACGCCGCCGAGATCGCCCTGTTCCGCCCGGTCGATCGCTTCCTGCGCCAGCCAATTGCGTAGCACGTACAGCGGATTGGCCGCCGCCATCTTCGCCAGCCGTGCCTCCGCCGTCAGCGGATCGGCACGCAACCGCGACGCGTACTCCTGCAGCCACTGCTGCAGCGGCGCCTGCACCGCCTGCCGGCGCGCGTCGTCGTAGTACACCGCGTCCAGCATCCCGACGTCCGGCGCCGCCGCATCCACGCGCATCAGTGCGCGCCAGGCCAGGGTCATGTCCATGCCGCCTTCCTGCAGCAGCTGCTGCCAGCGCAGGTAGAGCTGCAGGTCTTCGTCGGCGGCAGCGGCCAGGCCCAGCTTGGCGGCGGCATCGCGGCGCGTGCAGGCGACGAACGTGGCCTGGAACGCGGCCAAGCCCGCCTGCAGCGGGGCCACGTCCGCGAACAGCGGCGACAGCGCCTGTGCCAACCGGTTGAGGTTCCAGTACGCCACCTGCGGCTGGGTGCCGAAACGGTAGCGGCGGCCCTGGGCATCGGTGGTGTTGGGCGTCCAGTCCGGGTCGTAGTCCTCCACCCAGCCATACGGGCCGTAGTCGATGGTCAGGCCCAGCACGGACAGGTTGTCGGTGTTCATCACCCCGTGCACGAAACCGACGCGCATCCAGTGCGCCATCAGCTCGGCGGTGCGCACAGCGATCTGCGCGAACCAGTCGCCGTACAGCGCCTCGCCCTCGCCCTGCAGTCCGGGGAAATCGCGGGCGATGCAGGCATCGGCCAGCTGCTTCAGCAGCGCGGTCTCGCCACGCGAGGCCGGCAGTTCGAACGTACCGAAGCGGATGAACGACGGCGCCACGCGGCAGACAATGGCACCGGGTTCGGCGCGCGGGTGGCCGTCGTAGAACATGTCGCGCACCACATCTTCGCCGGTACCGACCAGTGACAGGGCGCGCGTGGTCGGCACGCCCAGGTGATGCATCGCTTCGCTGCACAGGAACTCACGGATGGACGAGCGCAGCACGGCGCGACCATCTGCGCCGCGCGAGTACGGGGTCGGCCCGGCGCCCTTGAGCTGCAGCTCCCAGTGCCGGCCATCGGTCGCCACCAGTTCACCCAGCGAAATCGCGCGGCCATCGCCCAGCTGCCCCGCCCAGTGGCCGAACTGATGGCCGCCGTAGTTGGCCGCCCACGGCTGCATGCCGGCGTACAACGCGTTGCCGCCAAACACCTGGGCGAAGTCATCGTCCTGCACGTCGGCCGCCTCGAAGCCGAGCAGCGCGGCAACCTCCGGCGACCAGGCCAGCAGGGTCGGCGCGGCGACCGGCGTCGGCATCACCGATGACCACGCAGCGCCGCGCACTTCGCGGCGGCGCGGGCCGCTCTCGGGGTCGCCCGGCAGGGCGGTCAGCAGGCGGTTGTCGAAGCGAGGGGCGTTGGTTTCCATCCTCACAGAATGGGGGCGACGGAGCCGCGCCTCAATCGCCGCGCAGGGCCTGCAAAGCGCCGCCCTTGGCCTCGGCGCGCAGGTAGGCCGGGCGCTCACCGATGCGCGCGAGGAAGCCGCGCAACGCCGGCTTGTCGTCCAGTCCGCCACCGCGGGCGGCGGCGGCCTGGATCGGGAAGCTCATCTGGATATCGGCAGCGGTGAAACGGTCGCCCGCGAACCACGGGCTTTCCGCCAGGCGCCGCTCCATCCACTCCAGGTGCAGGCGCCGCTGCGGGCCGATGAAGCTGCGCTCGGCCTTGTCGGCGATGCTTCGGGCGATCGGGCGGGCAAAGAACGGCATCGGCGCACTGCGGATGCGGCTGATCACCAGGGTCAGCAGCAACGGCGGCATCGCCGAGCCTTCGGCGTAATGCAGCCAGTAGCGGTAGTCGATGCGCTCGGCAGCCTCGGCCGGCATCGGCGCGGGCGACAGCTGCCGCTGCGTGTCGTAGCGGTCGGCCAGGTAGTCGAGGATGGCCCCGGACTCGGCCAGCACAAAATCGCCCTCCTGCAGCACCGGCGACTTGCCCAGCGGATGCACCTGGCGCAGCGCGGGCGGCGCCAGCAGCGACTTCGGGTCACGCGGATAGCGGCGCAGCTCGTAGTCCAGCCCCAGCTCTTCCAACATCCACAGCACGCGCAGCGAGCGGGAATTTTCCAGGTGGTGGACGATGCGCATGGGCGGGCTCCTAGGGGGAGCGCGCATCGTACCGCGCGCCGGTGTGTGCGTTGCGCGCATAAAAAAACGCCGGAAGCTTTCGCTTCCGGCGTTTCTGGCTACCAAACGGCAGCAGACGGATTAGACCGCCTGCACCTGGTCAGCCTGCATACCCTTCTGGCCCTGGACGGCGATGAAGGTAACCTTCTGGCCTTCCTGCAGGGTCTTGAAGCCGGTGCCCTGGATGGCACGGAAGTGCACGAACAGGTCCGGGCCGCTTTCCGGGGTGATGAAGCCGAAGCCCTTGGCGTCGTTGAACCACTTGACGGTACCGGTCTGGCGATCAGACATTTGACTAACTCCTGAAACACATGTTGAAAAAATCGCAGCCACCGGGAATCGGGGCCGAGACTGAGTTGCAGGCGTTGGTAAAGCGGATCGATGAGCGGATCGTGAGATCAACTGCACCAGGCCACGATTCACGGTGACCCTAGCAAACACAGTGGGTCGAACGATACGCGTGTTTTGGGGAAAAAGCGATAGCCCTGACATTCATTTGCATCGCCTGCCTCGCTAGGCGTGGCAAGGCTTGGCACCGGATCGAGGCTAAACCCGAGTCCCCATTCAGGATTTTCCTACCCTACACTGGGTAGATGACTGAAGCTGAAACCCAAGCTGAACAGGGCCGACCGAGGATCTGGGTTGATGCAGACGCCTGCCCCGGCGTCATCCGCGACATCCTTTTCCGCGCCGCCGAGCGGGCCGGCCTGGAGCTGACCCTGGTCGCCAACCAGTGGATCCGCACCCCACCCTCGCGCTGGCTGCGCTCCATCCAGGTGCCGCAGGGCCTGGACGTGGCCGACAGCGCCATCGTCGAACGGGTGGCCGCCGGCGACCTGGTGGTCACCCAGGACATCCCGCTGGCCGCCCTGGTGCTGGAAAAGAAGGCCGTCGCCCTGAACCCGCGCGGGCAGCTGTACACCGCCAACAACATGGCCGAGCGGCTGTCGATGCGAAATTTCATGGAAGAACTGCGCGGCGCAGGCGTCCAGACCGGCGGCCCGCCGCCGCTGGGCCCGCGCGACCGCCAGCTGTTCGCCGCGGAGCTGGACCGCTGGCTGGCCCGTGTGAAGCCGTGAGGCTGCAACCGCGCTGATCAGCGCCTTTCCGGCAGCTGCAACGCGCGCTCGCTGCTGAACGCCCGCCGCTTCCCGCTCAGCGGATCCTGGAACGCCAGCGCCCGCGCCAGCAGCTGCAACGGCGGCGCCTGCAACGGATCGGCCGCCGGCTGCAGCTGCGGGTACAGGTCATCGCCGAGGATCGGCGCGCCCAGCGCCGCCATGTGCACCCGCAGCTGGTGCTTGCGCCCGGTTTCCGGCTGTAGCCGGTAATGCCAGACCGCTCCGTCGGCGGCGATCACCTCCACCCGGGTGCGCGCGTTCGCCTCGCCCGGCACTTCGGCCATGCGGAAGAACGGCTCGCCGGCCACGATCCGGCTCAGCCGCTGCAACGGAAACACCAGGCCCGGCAGCGCCGGCGCCAGCGCTTCATAGGTCTTGTCGATCCGCTGCTCACGGAACAGGCGCTGGTAGGCGTCACGCGAATCCGGCCGCTGCGAGAACAGCACCAGCCCGGCGGTCAGCCGATCCAGCCGGTGCAGCGGCACCAGATCGGCATTGCCGGTCTGCGCCACCAGGCGCGCCAACAGCGTCTCGCGCACGTAGCCGCCCGCGGGGGTTACCGGTAGGTAATGCGGCTTGTCGGCCACCAACAGGTGCTCATCCTCGTAGAGGATGCGCTCGCTGAACGGAATGGACGGCTCGTCGCTGACCTCACGGAAATAGAGGATCTCCAGCCCGACCTGCCAGGGCTGGTCCGCCGCCAGCGCCCTGCCCTGCGCGTCCTGCACGCGGCCGCGGGCGAAACGGTCCTGCCACTGTGGGCGGTCGATGCGCGGGAAACGCGCGCACAGCCCGTCGAGCAGGTTCGGCCAGTCCCCCGGCGGCAGCTGCAGGCGGCTGGGCAACGTCGTCATCTCCGTCCCATCAGCGAGCGATCCATCAGCGGGCCATCCATCAGCGGGAAGACAGCAAGGGTGCCACCGTTGACGCCCGGCAGACACCCCGACCACGGACACCCTCCCGGCAAACCTCTATCATGGTCGTCTTTAGTGCACGGATTCCCCATGGCCCTCACCGCCACCATCCGCAAGGCCGAGCTGCAGATCAGCGACATGGATCGCGGCTACTACGCGACCCACAACCTGACCCTGGCCCAGCACCCGTCGGAAACCGACGAGCGCCTGATGGTGCGCCTGCTCGCCTTCGCCCTCAACGCCGATGATCGCCTGGAGTTCGGCCGCGGCCTGAGCACCGACGACGAGCCGGACCTGTGGAACCACGATTACACCGGCGACATCCTGCAGTGGATCGACCTCGGCCACCCCGATGAATCACGCATCCGCAAGGCCTGCAACCGCAGCCGGCAGGTGCAGGTGGTGAACTACGGCGGCAATGCCTCCGAGATCTGGTGGAACAAGCAGGGCAAGGCCCTGGCCCGCTTCGACAACCTGTCGGTGGTCGACCTCGACGGTGCTTTCGTAGAACAGTGGGGCCAGCAGATCCAGCGCGCCATGCGGTTCAGCGTGCTGATCCAGGATGGCGAAGTGCAGATCCTCAACGACCAGATGCAGCTCGACATCATCCCCAACTGGCGCAAGCGCGCCAAGGCATGAGCACGATCCGCTGCGACGTGCTGGTCATCGGCGCCGGCGCGGCTGGGCTGATGACCGCGATCACCGCCGGCCAGCGCGGCCGCCACGTGCAGGTGGTCGACCATGCCAACAAGGTCGGCAAGAAGATCCTGATGTCCGGTGGTGGCCGCTGCAACTTCACCAACACCGGCACCACCCCGGCCAACTTCGTCTCCGCCAACCCGCATTTCTGCAAGTCGGCGTTGGCGCGCTACACACCGTGGCACTTTATCGAGATGGTGGACAAGCACGGCATTGCCCATCACGAGAAGGAGCTGGGGCAGTTGTTCTGCGATACCTCGTCCAAGCAGATCGTGAAGATGCTGGTGGACGAGTGCCAGGCGGCGGGCGTGCAGATCCGTACCGACTGCAGCGTGCAGCGCATCGAGCACGGCAGCGATGGCTTCCGCGTGCATACCAGCCAGGGCCTGTTCCACTGCGCCTCGCTGGTGGTGGCCACCGGCGGCCTGTCCATCCCGAGCATGGGCGCCACCGGCTTCGGTTATGAGCTGGCCCGCCAGTTCGGCCACCAGGTGCTGCCCACCCGCGCCGGCCTGGTGCCGCTGACCCTCAGCGGCACCCACCAGGAGCGGCTGGCCGATCTCAGCGGCGTCGCCCTGCCGGTCGAGGCGCGCTGCAACGGCAAGCGCTTCCAGAACTTCATGCTGCTGACCCATCGCGGCGTCAGCGGGCCAGCCATCCTGCAGATCTCCTCGTTCTGGCAACCCGGCGATGCACTGGAGCTGGACCTGCTGCCGGGCCAGGATGCGACCGAGTGGCTGCGGCAGATGAAGCGTGACCGCCCGGCAGCCGAACTGCGCACGGTGCTGGCCGAGGTGCTGCCCAAGCGCCTGGCCCAGCGCCTGTGCGAACACTGGCTGCCGGACCGCCCGGTGCGGCAGCTGGACGAACCGGTGCTGCGCAAGGCCGGGCAGCTGCTGGGCGCCTTCCCGCTGGTGGCCAGCGGCACCGAGGGGTACCGCACCGCCGAGGTCACCCTGGGTGGCGTGGACACCGCCGAAGTGTCGTCGGCCACGATGGAATCCAAGCGCGTGCCCGGCCTGCATTTCGTCGGCGAAGTGCTGGACGTGACCGGTTGGCTGGGCGGCTACAACTTCCAGTGGGCCTGGGCCAGCGGCCATGCCGCGGGCAGCGTGGTGTGAACCGCATCGCCGTTCCAGCGCTGCAAGGGGCGCGCGCATGGACGGACTGGCGCGCATCGTGTATCTAGATTTGCAGATTGGGGAGCAGTGCATGCAGAACGCGAACGACATCACCATCCGGCTGCTGATCGTCGATGACAGCGGCGAGAACGCCGAAGCCATCGTCAGCACCCTGCGCAACAGCGGCATCGCCGTGCGCCCGTGGCGGCCGCAGGATGCGGCCGAGCTGTCGCAGGTGCTGGCCAGCCAGGCCATCGACCTGGTGCTGGCCTCGCCGTCGCAGGGCATCCCACTGCCGCTGGTGGCCCAGCACATCGCCGCCAGCGGCAAGGACATCCCGCTGGTCCTGCTGGCCGATCGCATCGACGAGGACGAACTGGTCCAGGCCAGCAGCAACGGTGTCCGTGCCCTCGCCCTGCGCCAGCGCAACGACCACCTGCTGGCAGTGGTGCGCGACCAGTGGGTCGACCTGCAGGCGCGCCGTGGCCTGCGCCGCATCGAGGCGCAGATGCGCGAGACCGAGCGCCGCTGCGATGCCCTGATCGCCTCTTCGCGCGACCCCATCGCCTATGTCCACGAAGGCATGCACATCCGTGCCAACGATGCCTATCTGGACATGTTCGGCTATGGGGACTTCGACGATATCGAAGGCATCTCGCTGCTGGACATGGTCGCCGCCCAGCACGTGGACAGCTTCAAGCAGCTGCTGAAGTCGCTCAGCCGTGGCGAGGCGCCGCCGCCGCAGTACCAGCTGGACGCGCGCCACCAGGATGGCAGCGCCTTCCCGGCCACCATGGAATTCACCGCCGCCACCTACGAAGGCGAATCCTGCCTGCAGGTGGTGTTCCGCCGCCGCCTGGAGCTGGACACCGAACTGGCCCGCGAGGTCGAGGACCTGCGCCAGCGCGACCAGGTCACCGGCCTGCTCAACCGCCCCACCTTCATGCTGCAGGTGGAAGATGCGGTAGCCCAGGCCGGCCGCAGCGAGGGCCAGTTCGGCCTGCTGCTGGTCGAACCGGACCATTACGCGCGCCTCATTCCCGATATCGGTCTGGACTCGGCCGACACCCTGATCGGCGCGATGGCTGCGCTGCTGGCTGAAGTGGTGGGCGATGGCGCGCAGATGGCACGCTTCGGCGAACACAGCTTCGCGGTGCTGCAGTCCGGCGCCTACGCACAGACGCTGACCATGGCCGAGCGCATCCGCGAAGCCTTTGCCGCGCACGTCTTCACCATCGGCGCGCGCTCTGCCACGGTCACCGTCAGCCTCGGCGGCGTGCAGGTGGGCGAAAAGATCGCCAGCATCGGCCAGGTGCTGGCGCGTGCCAGCGAATGTGCGCAGGCCGCTGCCGCACTTGGCAATACCACGCGTATCTTCGACCCGGCCGCGGTCGACCGCATCGAGGAAGAGCGCGTGCAGCGCTGGGTCGCGCGTATCCGCGAGGCGCTGGCCGGCGACGGCTTCCAGCTGCATTACCAGCCGGTGCTGAACCTGCAGGGCGAGCCAGTGGAGCTGTACGAGGCCTACCTGCGGCTGGAGCACAGCGGCGAGCTGCTCAGCCCGACCGCCTTCCTCGGCATCGCCGAGGAGCACGGCCTGCTGGGTGACATCAACCGCTGGGTCGTCTCGCAGGCGATCAGCGTGTTGGGCGCGCGTGCGCGCGCTGGCCATGACACCCAGATCCTGGTCAAGGTCACCCCTGAGTCGTTTGACGACCCGAAGATGATCGCCACGCTGCGCCAGCAGTTGCAGGCACAGGGCGTGCCGGGCGAGCGCCTCTGGCTGCACGCGCCGGAGGCGAAGGTGTTCACCCACCTGCGTGCCGCCCAGCAGTTCCTCGCCGACGTCGCCCCGCTGGGCTGCCGGATCGGCCTGGAGCAGTTTGGTTCGGGGCTGGATTCGTTCCAGCTGCTGGCCCACTTCGAGCCGCAGTTCCTCAAGCTGGATCGCGGCTTCACCAGTGACCTGGCGGCGACCCGCGAGAACATCGACCGCATCAGCCAGATCACCGCGCGTGCGCAGGAAGCCGGCATCCGCACCATGGCCGAGTTCGTCAGCGACGCCAACTCGATGACCCTGCTGTTCAGCGCGGGCGTCGACTACGTGCAGGGCGATTTCGTCGGCCCGGCACTGCCGTCGATGAACTTCGATTTCGGCTGAATGGTAGCGCCGGGCCGTGCCCGGCGAGCGTAGCGGCATTCATGGCATCCGCCGGGCATGGCCCGGCGCTACCGTTTATCGCGTCAGGTCAGATCGACCAGGTTGGCAATCTTCACGTCCGGGTTGACGTCGGCTTCGTAATCGACGCCTTCCACGCCGAACCCGAACAGGCGCAGGAAATCGGCCTTGTAGCCGGCCAGGTCGCTGATCTCGTACAGGTTCTCGTTGGTCACCTGCGGCCACAGCTCCAGCACCTTGCCCTGCACTTCCGGGGCCATTTCCTTGTAGTCGGCGCGCAGGCGGCCTTCCTCGTCCACCAGGCCGACGGTACGGCCCTGGCCATCGACCAGGTCGTGGCGCAGGCGGTCGACGGCCACGCCATCAGCCTTGCCGCCGTAGAGGATGTCGTACAGCACGTCGAGCTGCTCGATGCAGCCTTCGTGGGTGCCCTGCGCCTTCATCACCTTGAACAGCAGCGACAGATACAGCGGCATGGTCGGGATGGCCGAACTGGCCTGGGTGACCACCGCCTTCAGCACCGACACGCGGGCGTCGCCGCCGATCTTCGCCAGCGATGCGCGCAGGCCCAGCACCTTGTCGTCGAGGTCCTTCTTGGCCGCGCCGATCGAACCGTTCCAGTAGATCGCCTGGGTAATCTCTTCGCCCACGTAGGTGAAGGCGGTGGTGGTGCAGCCGTTGGCCAGCACGCCGGCCTCGGACAGCGCGTCGATCCACATCTGCCAGTCTTCGCCGCCCATGACTGCAACGGTGCCGGCGATCTCCTCGGCCGTGGCCGGCTGCAGGTGGGTCTCGGTCAGCACTTCCTTGTCGGTGTCCAGGCCGCGCAGGACGATCGGCTCGCCGATCGGCTTCAGCGTCGAGCTGATGATCTCGCCGGTCTTCGGGTGCTTGCGGCGCGGGGCGGCCAGGCTGTAGACGACCTGGTCGACCTGGCCGAGGTCGGCCTTGATCATCTCGATGGTCCTGGCCTTCACTTCATCGGAGAAGGCATCGCCGTTGATGCTCTTGGCGTACAGGCCGGCTTCGTCGGCGTACTTGTGGAACGCGGCGGAGTTGTACCAGCCGGCGGTGCCCGGCTTGGTTTCGCTGCCCGGACGCTCGAAGAAGATGCCCAGGGTCGCGGCGCCGCTGCCGAAGGCGGCAGTGATGCGCGCGGCCAGGCCGTAGCCGGTCGAGGCACCGATGACCAGCACGCGCTTGGGGCCGTTCTGGATCGGCGGGCGGGCGCGGATGTAGTCGATCTGCTGCTTGACCGCGGCTTCGCAACCGGTCGGGTGGGTGGTGACGCAGATGAAGCCGCGGACGCGCGGTTTGATGACCATGGATACCTCGGGTTGGCAGATGCGGCGCACGGGGCGCTCAGCAGGAATGCGGGCGCGCGCAGGCGCGCGCGAACCGCAGGATCGTAGTGCGCGGTGGAAGATTTCACAACCGACGCTGGCGTAGGGTGGGGTTTTCTTTTTGCAGGGCTTGCAGCCCTGCACCCGCTGCAATCAACGTCAACGTCGAAAGGTGGGGGCGTGAGGGTTGGGGGGGCGGGTCCGGTTGTGGGGGACGCCGTGAACCCATCCATGGGGGCTTGGTCGCGGCATCCATGCCGCTCACACCCCCTCAAC
>NZ_JBXFWG010000082.1:0-10038 GCF_056854535.1 Stenotrophomonas sp. STEN054
GCGGGCTTTTGTTGGGGGGTGCGTACGGTTGGGGGGAAATTGTGTAATATTTGTAACTATTTCATCCTTGCCCACCACGGGTGGGCACCCACCATCAGCAGCAGGCTCCAACAGATAGCGGAAATCTGTCGAAGGCGGGGTGGGTCCCGCCATCCCTCAGGAAGCCCGCTTTTGACGTTGAAGCTGACGTTGAAGTTGATTGCAGCAGGTGCAGGGCAGCGAGCCCTGCAAAAAATCACCGAACGGGAAAATCGTAGGCCGTGCCGGCATCCGGCTCCGGCTGCAGCGTGTAGTGCCACCACTCCTGCGGGTAGTTCGCAAACCCGCGCCGCGCCATCGCCTGCAGCAACCGCTGCCGGTTTTCACGCTGCGCCACCGTCAGCCCGCCCGCATCGGTATGCGCACGCACGCCGAAGAAATCGAAATCCGTGCCCATGTCCATCACCACGCACGTACCCGCCCGGCAATCCAGCAGCCCCAGGTCCACCGTCGCGCCCCGGCTGTGGCCCGAGCGCTCGGCGATGTAGCCGTCGGCCAGCAGCCGCGGCTTGTCCAGGTCCGGGTACTGCAGCGCCTTGCGCGACTGCTCGTGGGGATCCTGCACCCAGGCCATGAACGCCTGCACCGACCGCACCGGGCGATAGCAGTCGTAGAGGCGCAGCGCATAACCGTCGGCGCGCAGGTCGCCTTCCACTGCGGCCAGAGCCTTCGCCACCGGGGCCAGCAGGTAGCACGACGAAGACGCGTAGCCCGGCACCCGGGCGCCGGTGAAGTTGTTGGCGCCGGCGTAGCGGATGTCCAGGTCGATGCGCGGCGCCAGCGTGCGGATCTCCAGCAGACCGGCGCTGGCCGCATCGGTGGCCGGCGAGATGCGCAGTGGCTCAGCGGCGTGCGTGCTGCCCGCCAGGGCAATCGCCAGTACGAGTGAAATGCAGGTCCTGGAAGTCATAGCTGAAGTCGATGTCCGGATCGAGGGCGCGCAGCTGCAGCGTAGGTGGTGCACCGTCGTCGGCCTGCAGCCATGCCTGCGCGGAGGCCTCCAGCGTATCCCAGTGCAGCAGCCAGCGACCCTGCAGCTGCATCACCCGCGCCTGCAGCTTGGGCGATTTGTCCACGCTGAATCGCAGGCCGTCCTTTCCCGGGCATAGCGAGGCCGGGCCCAGCCATGAATCGCGATAGCGGCCCTGCCACTGCGGCAGTGCATCGCGCGCCACCGGCAGCGCGCCCGCCGTGGAAGGACGCGCGCCTCCGCTGGCGGCACGGTCGGCTTGGTCGGCACGGAGCTCTGCCAGGTACTCCATCGCCGGCGGCGCTGCGCCCGCAGCGGTGAAGCGCTTCAGCGTCGACTGCATCAGCACCGTGCGTGCATCATCGCCCTCGCCGTTCATCAGCAGCACCACGCCCACCTTGCGATCCGGCAGCAGGGCCAGCGAGGAATACATGCCGGACAAGGTGCCGGTGTGCGCCACCTTCCATTGCCCGTCCATGTCCGAAACGCGCCAGCCATAGCCGTAGCCCATGAAATGCGCGTTGTCCCAGCGGCGCTGGCGCTCGCCCAGCGGCATCGGCATGTGCAGGGTCCACAGCGTGCGGCGCTGCTCGCTGCCCAGCCAGCCGGGCACCCGCGCCGGGTCCAGCAGCACCTGCATCCAGCGCGTCATGTCACGCAGCGAGCAGCGGATGCCACCGGCCGCCATCGAGGTCAGGTCGGGGCTGGCAGCACCATCGGCGTTGATCACCACGTTGCGGCCGCCGCGCCAGGCATGTGGCTGGGCGACGTTGCCCACGTGCTTCACCGACCATGCGCCCACCTGGCAGCGGTCCATGCCGAGCGGTTCGAACACCTGCTCGCGCATGAGCTGGTCGTAAGGCTTGCCACCGGCCGCGGCGGCCACTTCACCGGCCACCACGTACATCAGGTTGTCGTAGGCATAACCGCTGCGGAAGCTGGTGACCGGTTTCAGATGGGCCAGCCCGGCAATGATGTCGGCGCGCGTATAGGCGTTGGGCTCCGGCCACAGCATCAGGTCGCCGGCCCCCAGGCCGAGGCCGCTGTTGTGGATGAGCAGGTCACGCACCTGCATGTGCTCGCCCACCCACGGGTCGAACATGGTGAAGCCGGGCAGGTGCTTCCGCACCGGGTCATCCCAGCGCAGCCTGCCCTGCTCCACCAGGCGCGCCAGCAGCGCGGCGGTCATCGCCTTGCTGTTGGACGCGATCTTGAACAGCGTGTCCTCGTCGATGCGGCCGCCATCCCCGCGCGCGCCTTCGGCGTGCTGGTAGACCACCCGTCCCTGCTCGACCACGGCCATGGCCAGCCCGGGCAGATGCGCGTGCTCGACCACGGCGGCGACATCGGCATCGATGGCGGCGGTACCCATCGATTCCGCCGCCACCGCAGGCAGGGCGGTCAGCGCCAGGAAACCCGACGCCATCCGCGCAACGTGCCTCAGAAGTTCCACGTCACCACCAGCTGCGTGTAGCGCGGTGCCTGCCAGCGTGTGCCCGTGGCGAAGGTCGCTTCACGGTACTGGCCCGGCTGTGCTTCGTAGCGCTGGTGCACGTTGATGGTCTTCTGGTTGTTGGTCAGGTTGTACACCGACAGCCGCGCGCTCAGGTCGATGCCCTCCACCGGCAGGCGCCAGGTGACGTTGGCGCCCATCGTCCAGGTCCACGGCAGGCGACCGAACGCGCCGCGCGGGCTGTATTCGAACTGGCGCTGGTCATACGGCCCGGAGCAGTTGGCCACGCACAGCCAGCCGGTGCCGCCGCCACTGCCTTCGCTGGAGGTGCTGCCGCCGGCGATGGTGTCGTTCGGCCACATCACGCCATAGGCGGTGATCGGGCCGCCGGACTGCACCTGCAGCGTGGTGCCGAACGACCACTGCTGGTTCAGCGCATAGGCCGCGCGCAGCTTGATCTGGTGGCGGAAGTCATTGAACAGCACGCCGTAGCGTTCGTTGGTGGCCGGATGATCCCAGTACTGCACCATGCCGGTGTCGCCGTAGTTGGTATCGGAGTTCACCGGGCCTTCGAAGTTGCCATCGCTGCGCGACCACAGGTAGGAGGCGTTGAACAGCCACTTCTCGTCCCAGGCGCGGTCGATCTGGAATTCCAGGCCCTTGTAGGTGCGCTTGGGCTTGGAATAGCCGATGACTTCACCACTGCCACCCTTGCGGTAGCCGCTGTTGGCGGTGTCGATGGTGATCCAGCCTTCGGTGGCGCAGCCGATGCTCTGGTCGCCCCACAGGGTCAGGCTTTCGCCGGGGTTGCCGATCGGCCACAGCGTGCTCGGCGTCGGGCCGCATGGGGTGTAATTGATGCGGATGTCATCCAGCGCGCGGGTCATGCGCCGATAGGTCGCGTTGACGCCCCACGACCAGGCCGCGTTGATCATGTTCTGGAAGCCGAGGATGTACTCGTCCTGGTAGACCGCCTTCAGGTCGCGGTCCACGCTCTGACGCAGGTCGGCGCCGCCGGTGTTCATGCGCGTATCGGTCGGCCCGATCTGCGTGCCGATGATCGGCGCCATGTACGCCGAGCCGGTCGGCGAGGTCTTCTGCTCCCAGCCCTCCAGCACGTAGTAGCTGTACTCGTCGGTGAGGCCACCGGCGAAGTTGACGTTGATGTTGTTGGTGACCGGCAGGTAGTAGCGGCCGGCATTACCAAACAGCTTGGTGCTGCCATCGCCGCGCATGTCCCACGAGAAGCCGACGCGCGGGGCGAACAGGTCGTCCATCTTGATGAACGCCTTGCCCTCGGCGGTGCGGTTTTCGAAGCGGTCCCAGCGGATGCCGAGGTTGAGCATCAGGTTCGGGGTGATGTTCCAGATGTCTTCCAGGTAGAAGGCATTGGCCTCGGTCTCGAACGTGCCGCCGGACTGGCGGTTGCGTGCGCGCAGCATCTCTGTAACGCCAGCCGGCACGTAGGCGTTGGCGCCGTCCCAAACTTCATCGCCGGGCCGCGCCAGATAGGCGGTGTAGCTCAGCGCGGTCGGCCCGGGGTAGCGGGTCGACTGGTCGGTGGTCATCAGCTCGCGGTCCAGGCCAAAGCGCAGCAGGTGGTCGCCCAGCTGCCATTCGAAATCCAGGCGCGCCACATCGCGGGTGTCATCGCGCTCGGCCACGGCCGTGCCGGTGGGATGGCAGCCGGCACGCAGGCCCTGCAGCTTGCCCAGGCGCGGGCCGTAGGTGCTGTCGGTGAATACCGGGCTGCAGGCCTGGTCCAGCGAGGAGTTGGTGAAGGCGCGCTGGTTGTTCTGGCCGACCATGGCGCGGGCGGTGAAGTTCTGCCCGAAGTGGCCGGTGTAGGTGGCCGACCAGTTGCGGCCGCCGGTCTCGGTGATCGAGTCACCACCCCAGTCGCCGATGCGGTCGTCATCCCAGTCGTAGCCATACGACGCGTTGGTGACATCGCCCTCGTCGGAGAACGCCAGCAGCGCCAGGCTGTGGTTGTCGTTGATGTTCCAGTCCAGCTTGGTGCCCCAGAAGCCGTTGCCGGAATTGTTCTTGAACCAGGTGCTGCCATCGGACGAGGTGTTGTGGCCGCGGTCGTCGCGATCCTCATACATGGCGAACAGGAACAGCGTGTCCTTGATGATCGGGCCCGAACCCCAGACGTTGGTCTTGAAGAACGAGTTGTTGTCACGGCTGCCGTAGGAGTGTGCGGTGCCATCGCGGTGGAAGTGGTCGCGCCCGCTGGCACGCCACGCGCTGGGCTCGGCGGTCACTTCGACGCCGCCCTCGAATTCGTTGCTGCCCGAGCGGGTAACCGCGTTGATGACACCGCCGGTGGAGCGGCCGAACTCGACCGAGTAGCCGCCGGTCTTGACCTGGAATTCGTTGAAGAAGGCGAACGGTGCGGTGCTGAAGCCGCGCCGGGTGTACATGTCGGTGACGTTGAGACCGTTGATGAACACCGCGTTTTCGGCCACCGACGAACCGGCGAAGGACAGGCCACCGAACGAGGAGTTGCCACCGACCACGCCCGGCGCCATCAATGCCACGGCGGACAGATCCTGCGCCACCGGCAACCGCGATATTTCCTGGCGGTTGATGTTGAACGAGGTCTCGGTGGAGTAGACGTCCACGCGGTTGATCACGCGCGTGCCGGTTACCTGCAGGGCATCCAGGTTGGTGACCCCACCGGCGCTGGCCAGGTTCACCGTGGTGGTGCCGCCCACTGCCACGCTGACCGCCACCTGGTCGCCCAGTTTCTGCCCCTCGCGACTGAGCTGCAGCTGGTAATCGCCCACTGGCAGCTGGCCGAGGCGGTAGCTGCCATCGGCGCCGACGGTGACGGTGCGGGTCAGGCCGGTACTGCTGCTGACCACGGTGACCTGGTCACCGGCGGTGGCGCGGCCGGCGACGGCGCCGCTCACGGTCTGGGCCATCACGGTACCGGGCAGCATGATGCCCAGACACGCCCCAAGGGCGACGCACAACGCCGCCCGCTTGATGCTGTAAGCCTTCATCCCCTGCTCTCTCCTGCAAGAATTGAATGGTGTGGTGGTGGAGGTGGTGCGCTAGCGTTGCCCGGCCGGCAGTACCCGCCACTGGAAGTCGTCATCCCATTGGTCGAAGTACAGGTTGCCGCCCGCCCACTCGGCCTCGCCGCGCTGCGAGTCGACCGTTTCCGAGCGGTAATGCTGTTTGGCGGGCACGAACGGCTGGCCGAAGTCATCGTTGAAGGCGATGCGGTAGCCATCGAGGCCACCGATATAGAAGTCGCGCAGTGCGGGCGTATCGCTGGCCAGCGCACCGGTGGTCACGTCCATCGGCAGCCAACCATAGGGCGCCAGATAGACCGCACCCCAGTCGTGCAGGTTGGCGTAGCCGCTGCCGTCATCGGAGAACACCCTGCCCGACTGCCAGCGCGCGGGAATGCCGTTCATGCGCAGCAGGGCGATCAGCAGCAGCGTCTGCTGCCCACAGTCGGCATGCCCGGCATGCAGGGCGTAATCGCTGATGTTGCTGAGCGTGGAATACTCGCGGGCGCCCGCCCAGGGAATGCGATCAACCGCGGCGTACAGCCGGCGCACCACTTCGTACGGGCGCGTCTCTCCCTGCAGCACCTGGTCGGAAAACAGCTTCAGTGCCGGAGTGAAACGCACGTGCGGCAGCTGCTCGGCAAGGAACGGCTGCAGCGCCGGATCGGCCGGGGTAGCTTGCACGCGTGCAGGGTCTACCGCCTTATGCCGCGCGAAGATCGTGGCCGCGTAGCGGATCTCGAACCGGGTCGGCTGCCCGGCCACGGCCTTCGCCTCCAGATAGGCGGTGCGCTGCAGGGTGCTGGCCGGGGCGACGCGCGCCTTGCCTGGCGTGCTGCCCAGCCACTGCACCTGCTCCTGCTGCCCGGGAATCTCGCGCGGGTACGGAATCCACGCGCGGACGGTTTCCCCGGCCGGCACGGCGTCGGCCTTCACCGTCAGCGACTGGGTGAACGCAATGCGCTGTGGCAGTACCGACGTCTCGCCGCTCTGGGCAGCGGCAGCGAGCACGCGTGCGTGATGCGCGTTGAGCACTTCATTCGGGCCCGGCGCTGGCATCGGTGCATCGGCGCGGCGGCGCGCACGTGCCTCATCGCTGAGCCGGAACAGGTTGGACGGTGCGCGTTTGAAGTACCAGCGCGCGCCGTCGATATCGAGGTGTTCGATCAGGCCAAGCTGATCCCAGCGCGCGAATTCGGCATCGGTCAGGTCGGGAATCCAGCGGCGCACGGCGGCTTTCGCGGCGGCCTCGTCCAGGCTGAAATCCAGGCGGATGCGGCGCATGCGTTCGCGCTGGTAGGCCGCCGTGGCGGGCAGGTTGCCGCGCGCCAGCAGGTCTTCGGCTTGCGCGAAGTGGCCACTATCGACCAGATCGATCAATCGCGTCTCGCCTGCACCCTGCCCCCGCACACCCTGCGCCGCCGCCGACGACGCCCATAGCAGCACGGCACACAGGCCGGCAGCGGCAGGCAGACGCAGTTTGCGAACGACGGGATCCACGGCGACACTTCCCCAGCGCGGGTGGTAACGGCTGTGTAACACGGGCCGGGTAGCGGGTCAATAATTTATTCTTGCTTTCGCAGCCAAAAGGAATAAATATTCCAGGAGGCATTGAGGAGGGTGTGCAGCGCATGATCCTGGCTTCCCGCGAACCGCGCCGGCACTGGCCGCGCCGCTTCACCCTGGCCCTGTGCCTGCTGGCGGCGCCGGCCTTCGCACAGGCGGCACCGCCACCCGATCCCGGCGCACCGCTGCCCTATGTCATTGGCCTGCACGAGGCCTACCTGACCCCGCAGTACTGGGCCGCGCGGCTGGACAACGCCGATGCGCCGATCCTCGACCGCGCGCAGATCGACGCGCAGAACGCGCGCATGCGCAGCCAGGATGCACACATCCAGGACATCGCCGCCCTGCCCGCGCAACTGACCGCCGCGCAGGTGCGCAGCAGCATCTCCGCGCTGTCGAGCTGGCCGACACGGGCCCTCTATGACGACCAGGGCCAGCCCATCGCGGCGGCGCTTCGTGCATCCATCGAGGCCAACCTCGGCCTGCAGGCGATCGCCGCTCAGGCAGCGCCGCAGTACGGCCTGGTGGTGAAGCGCGCGGCGCTGCGCACCTTCCCGACCCGCCAGCGCGTCTTCAGCAGTACCGGCGATACCGATATCGACCGCTTCCAGGAATCGGCGCTGTTCCCCGGTGACAAGGTTGCGGTGATCCATCGCAGCGCCGACGGCCGCTGGCTGTTCGTGCACAGCGAACGCTACAGCGCGTGGATCGAAGCCGAATCGGTGGCCACGGGTGACAAGGCCAGCGTGCTCGGCTACGGCGCGCAGGGACCCTACCGCATCGTCACCGGCGCGGTGGCGCACACCGCGTTCAGCCCGGAAGAGCCGCGGGTGTCGCGCCTGCAGCTGGACATGGGCGTGCGCCTGCCGGTGCTGGCCGACTGGCCCGCGGCCACGCCGGTGAACGGCCAGCAGGCGCATGCCGCCTGGGTGGTGCAGCTGCCGGTGCGCGAAGCCGATGGCCAGCTGAAGCTTGTGCCGGCGCTGCTGCCACGCTCGCAGGACACCGCCGGCGAGTACCTGGCGCTGACCCCGCGACTGCTGCTGCAGCAGGCCTTCAAGTTCCTCGGCGAACGCTACGGCTGGGGCCACGACTACGACACCCGCGACTGCAGCGGCTTCGTCTCCGAGATCTACCGCAGCTTCGGCGTGCTGCTGCCGCGCAATACCAGCGCGCAGGCAGTCAGCCCGGCGCTGGACCGCCTGCCGTTTACCGAAAAGACCGGCAAGGCCGCGCGCGACCGCGCCGTGACCGACCTGCAGGTGGGCGATCTGGTCTATATCCCCGGCCACGTGATGATGGCCATCGGCCACGTCGATGGGCGCACCTGGGTCATCCACGATACGGCGGGCGGCAGCTGGTTCGGTGCCGACGGCACGCGCGTGCAGGCCCACCTCAATGGTGTCTCGGTCACTCCGCTGGAGCCGATGATGGCCAGCGACACCGTCCGCTACATCGACCGCATCACCAACATCCAGCGCCTGCGGGCCAAGACTGCCGAATGAAGATCACCGCCATCGAACTGGGCATGCTGCGCGTGCCGCTGAAGACCCCCTTCAAGACCGCCCTGCGCACGGTGGAAACCGTGGAAGACGTGGTGGTGCTGATCCGCACCGACACCGGCAACACCGGCTACGGCGAAGCACCGGCCACCGCGGTCATCACCGGCGATACCCACGGCTCGATCATCGAAGCGATCCGCCACTTCATCGCCCCGCGCCTGATCGGCCAGGACGTGGTCAACCTCAACCATCTGTGCACGCTGGTGCAGACCGCCATGGAGCGCAACACCAGCGCCAAGGCGGCGGTGGAAATCGCCCTGTACGACCTGTGGGCGCAGCTGCACGGCGCACCGCTGTACCAGATGCTGGGCGGTGGCGATGCAGTCATCACCACCGACATCACCATCAGCGTGGACTACATCGACAAGATGGTGGCCGATTCGCTGTCGGCCATCGAGCGCGGTTTCGAGTCGCTGAAGATCAAGGTGGGCAAGGACATCGGCCTGGACATCGAGCGGGTCAAGGCGATCCATGCCGCCGTGCAGGGCCGCGCCCTGCTGCGCCTGGATGCCAACCAGGGCTGGACCGCCAAACAGGCCGTGCATGCCATGCGCACGCTGGAAGACGCGGGCGTGGTGCTGGAACTGCTGGAGCAGCCGGTGAAAGCCGCCGATATCACCGGCCTGAAGTATGTGACCGACCGCGTCAACACACCGGTGATGGCCGACGAAAGCGTGTTCAGCCCGAGCCAGGTGATGGACCTGATCCAGCAGCGCGCGGCCGACATCATCAACATCAAGCTGATGAAGACCGGCGGCCTGTCCAACGCGATCCGCATCGCCGATATCGCCGGCATCTACGGCGTGCCCTGCATGATCGGCTGCATGATCGAATCGAGCATCAGCGTGGCTGCCGCTGTGCACCTGGCCGTGGCCAAGAGCGATGTGATCACCAAGGTCGACCTGGACGGGCCCTCGCTGGGCCAGTTCGATCCGGTCAGCGGCGGCGTGCATTTCAACGAATCGGAGATCAGCATCAGCGACGTACCGGGGCTGGGCATCACCGAAGTACGCGGCCTGGAGATGCTGGATTGATTTGCGCCTTGCGGTTGACGTTGAGCGCCACTGACATTGGGTCGCGCGTTACTTTTCTTTTCGCGAAAAGAAAAGTAACCAAAAGAAACGCTCCGCCATCCGCGAGCCGACGTGCTGCGCACGCCGGTGCCCTGCGGTGCTCGGCTCGCTACAAGGCGGACTTGACGGCCAAAGCAACAGCTGCACCCAGTAGATCCACGCCATGCGTAGATGCACCTGCTCTTGCTTCCGCCCTAACCCGTAACCCCTTCGCGGCTGGCACGCGCGCGATGTGTCCGGGGTGGGGGGGGGGGGGGGGGGGGGGGGGGGGGGGGGGGGGGCGGGGGGCGGGGGCGGGCGGCGCGCCCGGGGGGTGGCGAGCGAGGCCGGGGGCGGGGGGCCCCCCCCC
>NZ_JBXFWG010000083.1:0-9548 GCF_056854535.1 Stenotrophomonas sp. STEN054
GGGGGGGGGGGGGGCGGGGGGGGGGGGGGGGGGGTGGTTAGCCCGGGGTCGCGGGCCGCGGCTACCCCGGTTGCCGGTGGTGGGGGTTCGGGGGGCCCACCGCCGGGGGGAAGACACGGTTTATTTCGCGTCGAACTTCACGATCGTGCTGATCGAGGTTTCGTCCGGGATGGTCTTGGTGTCGGCCCAGTCGCCGCCGCCCACGCCGAAGTCCAGGCGCTTGACCGTCGCCTTGCCGGTCAGCACCGGCTGCGTGCCCGGCTTCCAGGTGAAGGTGAGGGTGACCGGCTTGCTGACGCCGCGCAGTTCCAGTGTGCCGTCGGCGGCGTACTGGTCGTTGCCCACGGCGCGGAAACCCTTGGCGGTGTAGTGCGCGGTGGCGAACTTGCCGACGTTGAAGAAGTCCGCGCCCTGCAGGGTCGAGTCACGGTCGCTGTTGCCGCTCTTGGCGCCGGCCAGCGGAATCACCACGTCCAGCGAACCGGCGGCCGGATTGGCCGGGTCGAAGCTGAGCTTGGTGGCAAAGCCCGGGAAGCTGCCGGTGAACACTTCGCCGTCGTACTTGGTGGCGAACACCAGGATCGAGCCGGCGCCGGGGGCCTGGGCGTACTCGGCGGCCAGCACCGGGGCGGTGGCCAGCATGCCGGCCAGGGCGGCGGCCACGGCGGCCGGGGTGGTCAGTTTCAGGGTCATCGGTCAGTCCTTCTGGGGGAGGCGAGCCAGCCGCGCGGCAACATCCGCGAGAGGGTGGCGTCACGCTGGAACAGGTGGTGGTAGAAGGCG
Source organism: Stenotrophomonas sp. STEN054 (assembly GCF_056854535.1). Taxonomy (NCBI): domain Bacteria; kingdom Pseudomonadati; phylum Pseudomonadota; class Gammaproteobacteria; order Lysobacterales; family Lysobacteraceae; genus Stenotrophomonas; species Stenotrophomonas sp. STEN054. The sequence goes on from NZ_JBXFWG010000083.1 coordinate 784, forward strand.
GCGCCGGCATGGGCCAGCACCACCGCGATCAACAGCCAGAAACCGTACTCGTGGATGGCATGGGACACCGCGACGGTCTGCGGGTCGGGGCCGCTCAGCTTGGGCACGTCGACCAGGCCGAACCAGCGGAACGGACGCAGGCCACTGGCCGAGTCGTACAGCCAGCCGGACAACGGAATGGCGAACATCAGCGCGTAGAGCAGCACGTGGGTGGCGCTGGCGATGCGTTCCTGCCAGCTGGGCACCCCCGGCACCGGCTGCGGCGCGCCGGCATAGAGGCGCCAGCCGAGGCGGAACAGCACCAGGGCCAGCACGGTGATGCCGATCGACTTGTGCGCGGTGTAGACCCAGAAGTACTTCGGGGTCTTCGGCAGTTCACCCATGGTCAGACCGACGATGCCCAGGGCAAGGATCAGCAGGGCGATCAACCAGTGCAGGGTCTGGCTGACACTGCCCCAGGCGGCGGGCGTGTTCTTGGCGGTCATCGGGAATCCTTGGGGGCCGTCGTGCTGTCGGAGTGGGAATCAGGGGCGGGAGTTCCCGGGGCATCGCTGCGGTCGAACGCCGCTTCGGCCTCGATCCTCACCTGTACGGCATCACCGATCACGCCCGGCCAGGCGGTGATGCCGAAGGCACGGCGGCTGAGCGTGGTGGTGGCCGAGAAGCCGACGGTGCGGCGGAACGGCGGCAGCGGATAGCGCTTGACCGCGTTGAGGGTGACATCGAGCACTACCGGCTGGCTGACCCCGCGCAGGGTCAGGGTGCCGGCAACCTGCGCATGCTTCTCATCGACCGGCTCCACGTGGGTGGAGACGAAGCGTGCGGTGGGGAAGCGTTCGCCATCGAGCAGGCTGCGTGCGAGGGTGGCCTGGTTCCATTTGTCATCGCCCAGGTCCAATCGCGACACGGGAATCTCGACGTCCAGGGTCGCTTCCCGCCAGTTGTCGGGATCGAACCGCAGCTGTCCCGCACTGCCGGAAATCGTGCCCATCGCCTGCGAGTAACCGGCGTGGTCGATCGAGAACAGCACGCGGGTATGCACCGGATCGATGCGCCACGCATCGTTGCCGGCCCAGGCCGGGACGGCGGCGAGCAGCAAGGGCAGCAGGGCCAGGCGGAAACGCATCGGCAGGGCTCGGCGGAAAGGTGCGTCGATCATACGCACAGGCCCTGGGCTGCGCTGTGTGCACGGCTGCAACAGTTCGTGGTGGCAATGCGGGTGGAAACAGCCTGTTGCAGCGATGACCCCGGCCCTGTGTGACAATCGGCGCAGGACAGGGGGTTCAGGATGAAGAGCGGCTGGCGCCGGTACTGGCGGTGCATCGCAGGGGCAGGTCTGTTGCTGGTGGCATTGGCCACCTCCGCGGCAACCTTGGACATGGCAGGTGAAACGCCGCGCCTGCGCCGTTTCGGTGCGGCCGAAGGCTTGCCCTCGCGCATGGTGCTGGCCCTGGCCGAAGACCGCACCGGGCACATCTGGGCGGCCACCGATGGCGGCCTGGCACGCTATGACGGTGGCACGCTGCGGGTCTGGCAGCACGATCCGGAACAGCCCGGATCGCTGCCCGGCAACGAGATCGAAACACTGATGGTCGATCCGCTCGACCGCGTCTGGGTCGGCATCAACGGCAAGGGCGTGGCCCGGCTGGATGCCGACCGCGAGCGTTTCAAGTCCTTCGACGCACTCAACAACGAATGCCAGGGCCAGGCCTGGACCCTTGCCTACGCCCGGGATGCGCTGTGGGTCGGCAGCAGCACCCATGGCGTCTGCCGGATGGGCGAGGACGGCAGCCTGCGCTTCTTCCGGCAGTCGGCGGGCGGGCTGCCCAGCGACACCATCTACAGCAGCCTGGTCGACGCGCAGGGCCGCCTGTGGCTGGGCACCGAGGCGGGCCTGGCACGCTGGAACGGCACGGCCTTCGAAGCGGTGGCCGCGCGCGAACTGGGCGCGGTGAGCGTACTGCGGCTGAGCCGTGACGCCGAGGGCGCGATCTGGATCGGCACCCAGAACGATGGCCTGTACCGGATCGATGCGCAGGACCGGGTCAGCCGGCCGCGCTGGGCCGACAGCGCCCAGCTGCGCTCGGCCATCGTGCTGGCCGACCGCCAGGGCGGTTACTGGGCCGGCACCTCCGATGGCCTGCTGCGCGGTGATGCGGCCCAGCTGCGGCGCCTGGAAGGCGACCGCGGCAGCGGTTTCCTGACCAGCCACAGCGGCGTGCTGGACCTGCTGCAGGACCACGAGGGTGGCATGTGGGTGGCGCTGTTGACCCAGGGCCTGGCCTACCTGCCGCCGGACTGGCGGCGCTTTTCCACCTGGTACCAGCTGGATGGACGCCCGCTGGACAGCCAGTACCTGCTGAGCGCGGCCAGCGACGGCCGCAACTACTTCGTCGGCTCGGCCCACGGCGTTTACCAGATCAACGCGCAGGGCACGCTGAGCCTGCTGGCCAGCGACCGCGAACTGGGCAGCGGTGCGGTGTGGTCGGTGCTGCCGCGCCCGGATGGCAGCTTGTGGCTGGGCCGCGCGGGGCGCCTGAGCGTCTACGACCCGGCGCGGCGCACGCTGCGCGACTGGCCCATTGCCGGTGGCGCCGATCTGCGCCAGCGCATCGACCTGATGCGCGAGGCGCCGGATGGCACGGTCTGGATCTCGGTGATGAACCTCGGCCTGCAGCATCGCGCCAGCGATGGCCGGGTGCTGCGCATCTTCGAGCTGGCCGCGCTGGGCGGCGAAGGCGATGCGCCGGTGGAGCAGATCCGCTTCGATGCGCGCGGCCAGGCTTGGCTGGTCGGTGCGATGGGCATCTGGCGCGAGCAGGGCGAGCGCTTCGTCGCCGTGCCCGGGGTGTCGCAGGGGCAGATCTTCGATCTGGTCTGGATCGACCCGCAGCAGGTGTGGCTGGCGCGGCAGGGAGCGTTCGAACGCTACCAGTGGGATGGCCTGGGACTGCGCCTGATCCAGCGCGTGGACGGCACCTACGGCATGCCGCCGGTCAGCATGGGCGGGCTGGCGCTGGGCCGTGATGGGCGCGTGTGGGCGACCACGCCGCGCGGGCTGCTGCGCTGGGATCCGCAGACGCGGCGCGTGCAGCAGTTCAACGAACGCGATGGCCTGCCCGATGCCGAATTCACCGGACGGCCACCGGCGATCGGTGCCGACGGCCGGGTGCTTGCGGTCACCCAGACCGGCCTGGTCGGTTTCGATCCCGATGCGCCCGACGTGGAACTGCCGCCTTCGCAGCTGGTGATCGCGCAGGTGCGCGTGCGCCGCGACGATGCGCGGGGCTGGCAGCCGCTGCCGGCCACCGGCACGCTGCTGCTGGGCCCGGATGATCGCGATCTGCAGATCGACGCGCGCCTGCTGTCCTACGCCAACCCGCAGGGCAATCGCTACCGGTTCCGTGTGGAAGGCTACGACCAGAACTGGGTGGAGCAGGGCGGTGATGGCCAGCGCACGCTGTCGCGGCTGCCGCCGGGGCTGTATTCGATTGAAGTGCAGGCCGCCACCGCCAGTGGGCCGTGGACGGCTTCGCAGCGGCTGCAGGTGAAAGTGCTGCCGCCGTGGTGGCGCAGCGGCATGGCCATCTTCGGCTACCTGATGCTGGGTTCGCTGTTGCTGCTGGTGATGGTGTGGTCGATCCGCCGGCGCCTGCGGCGGCGCCAGCAGTGGCAGTTGACCGTGCACAAGCAGCAGCTGGCCGAGCAGGCCTCGCAGGCCAAGAGCCGCTTCCTGGCCACGCTGGGCCACGAGGTGCGCACGCCGATGACCGGCGTGCTGGGCATGAGCGAGCTGCTGCTGGCCACTGAACTGGACCCGGTGCAGCGCAGCTATGCCGGTTCGATCCAGCAGGCAGGCAGCCATCTGCTGCGGCTGGTGAACGACGCGCTGGACCTGGCCCGCATCGAAGCGGGTCGCCTGGAACTGGATATCCGTCCGTTCGATCTGAATGGCCTGCTCGGCCAGGTGCAGGCGCTGATGCAGCCGATGGCCCTGCAGCGGCAGCTGGCGTTCCGGCGCGAGGACGCGCTGCCCGGTCCGGTCTGCGTCAGCGGCGATGAAATGCGGGTGCGGCAGATCCTGCTCAACCTGCTCGGCAACGCGGTCAAGTTCACCGATCGGGGTTACGTGGGGCTGGGCGCGATCCTCGACGAGGATGGCAATGGCGTGACCTTCGAGGTCAGCGACAGTGGGCCGGGCATCAACGCCGAGCAACAGCGCCGGCTGTTCCACCGCTTCGAACAGGCCGACGGGCCGCGCACCGCCTCGCGCTACGGTGGCAGTGGGCTGGGGCTGGCGATCTGCCAGGAACTGGCGGTGGCGATGGGCGGGCGCATCGACGTGGACAGCCAGCTGGGCCGGGGCGCGCGTTTCCGCGTGTGGGTTCCGCTGCCGTGGACCCGCCAGGCGACGTCGGCGCAGAGCGAGGTGAGCACGGTGCCGGTGCTGCCGGCCCTGCGCATCCTGCTGGTGGAAGACGATGTCACCGTGGCCGAGGTCATCGCCGGCCTGCTGCGCGCACGCGGGCACCAGGTCGTGCACGTGCTGCACGGGCTGGGCGCGCTTTCGGAGATCGCCACCGACGGCTTCGATGTCGGCCTGCTCGACCTGGACCTGCCGGCGCTGGATGGCACCGCCATCGCCCGCCAGCTGCGTGCGATGGGCTACGAGCTGCCACTGGTGGCGGTGACCGCGCGTTCCGATGCCTACGCGGAAACCCAGGTGCTCGCTGCCGGTTTCGACGGGTTCCTGCGCAAGCCGGCGACCGGCGACCTGCTGGTGTCGGCGATCCAGCAGGCCCGGGCAAAACGCCAGGTGGATGCCTGATCGAGGTAGTGGTTGGCGTGAATGCCCTGACTTTCGGTTTACCATGCCGACGCCGCACAACGCGGGGTCCATCAACAGGCAGCGTGGGGAGGCAATCGGTGGCGTATCTGCGGGCGGCGCTGCTGCTGATCCTCCTGTGTGTTCTGGCGCCCGTGGCCGCACAGCCGGTGCCGCCGACCCCGCGGCAGGTGACCGTGTTCGACGGCCTGCCGTCCAATACCGTCAACCGCATGGCCGAGGACCGCTACGGCTACCTGTGGATCGCGACCAATGACGGCCTCGCCCGCTATGACGGGCGCAATTATCGGGTCTGGCGTTCCGAGGACGGGCTGCGCGACAACCGTATCTGGACCGTGCTGGTCGATGCCAGGAACGAGCTGTGGATCGGCACCGAGAATGCCGGCGTGGTGCGCATGTCGGCCGACCGTCGGCAGCTGCGTTTCTACGACCGCAGCAGCCAGCCGCTGATGACCAGCAATACGGTGTGGAGCCTGGCCTCCACCCCGGATGGATCGATCTGGATCGGTACATACGGCGGTGGTCTGTATCGGCTGGATGACAAGGACCGCCTGCAGCGTTTCCTGCCCGAACCAGGCAACCCGCGCAGCGTGCCGGCCGCCTCGATTCCGTTCCTGGCGACCCTGCCCGATGGCACGCTGTGGGTGGGGACCAAGCATGGCGTCGCGCGGTGGACCGGTACCGATTTCGAGCGCATTGCTGCAGGCGTGCTGCCCAGCCAGCCGGTCAATGGCCTGACCGCCGAGCCCGATGGCAGCCTGTGGATCAGCACCATGGCCGGCGCTACCGTGCGCAGGCCGGAGGGCCATTTCGAGGCGGCGCCATGGCAGTTGCCGGCCGGTGAGCAGGTACTGGGCATGATGCTGCGCGATGAGCAGGGCGGGTATTGGCTGGACACACGCAGTGGCCTGGGCCGCGCGGTCAATGGCCAGTACCAGACCGTGCCGTTGTACAGCGCCGTGGCGCGAGGCCAGGTTCGGCCCAACTGGTCAGGTGCCTATGAAGACCGCGAGGGCGGCATCTGGCTGGCCAGCACCAACGCCGGGCTGTGGCACCTGCTGCCGCGCTGGTGGCAGTTCTCGGTGTTCTCGCGGCTGGAAGACAATGCATCATCGCTGCGCAACGCCTACGTGCTTGGCACCAGCCCATCGGCCAACGGTGGGGTGTGGACGGTCGGGGGCCATGGCGCACTGGATCGTTTCGACCCGGCCTCCGGACGCATCGAACAGCATCGAACCTTTCTCAATGGCATGCACTGGCTGACATCGGTGCGCGAGGATGGCCGAGGATTCGTATGGGTCGGTTCCACCGACGCACTGCTGCGCTACGATCCCCGCACCCGCGCGCTGCAACGCTGGGACCGTAGCAGCGGCGCCGACGCCACGATGGAAGGCAGCATCGACGCGATGGTGACCTGCGACGGCGACAGCCTCTGGCTGATGCTGGCTTCTGGCCTGCAGCAGCGCGGCCTCGACGGCCATCTGCGCCAGCAGCTTGAGAACGGCCGCGATGGCCTGCAGGCAGGTCAGCTCAACATGGATGTCGAGTGCGGTCCGCAGGGCCGGATCTGGCTGGCCAGCAGCCGCGGCCTGCTGCAGTGGCAGCCGGAGGCGCAGCGCTTCCAGCCCGTGCCCGGGGCACCGGCCACGCCGGTGTATGCGATCGACGTGGCCGCCGATGGCCAGGTCTGGCTGTCCGAAGATGGGCGCCTGTCGCGCTACCTCTGGCGCAACGGGCGCCTGGAGCGGCAGGCGGTGATTGGCAGCGAGCAGGGCTACCCGGCCATCGCCGCGACCGGCCTGGTGGTCGACGCACAGGGCGTGGCCTGGGCCAGCGGTGCGCGCGGCCTGGTACGGGTCGGTGCCGATGGCCACAGCGTGCGTCTGTATGGCGTGCATGACGGCCTGCCCAGCCAGGAATTCCGCGAGCACACCCTGATCGCCTCGACGAGCGGGCGGTTGGTGGCCGGTACGCCGGCCGGCGTGGTGGCGTTCGATCCCGACCTGGTGCGACCTTCGACCCGGCGCGCGCCGCTGGTCATCGAGCGGGTGGAGGTGCGCCGCAACGAACAGGTGCTGGACCTGACCCACGACACGCCGCTGCAGATTGCCGATGGTGACCGTGACCTGCGTATCGTCGCGCGGCTGTTGTCCTTTGCCGATTCCGCATCCAACAGCTACCGCTACCGGCTGAACGGGTACGACCCGGACTGGGTGGAAGTGGGGCCGGGTGGCGAGCGCCTGTTCTCGCGCCTGCCACCGGGTGCGTACCGGCTGGAAGTGCAGGCGCGCTCGGCCGACCACGTGTGGTCGCGGGTGGAAGCGCTGGAGTTCCATGTGCAGCCGCCGTGGTGGCGCAGCCTGTCCGGATTGCTGGTGCTGACGTCCATCGCACTGCTGCTGACCAGCTGGTTCGCCTGGCTTTACCGGCGCCGCCTGCAGCGCAAGCACGCCTACCAGCTGGCCCTGCACAAGCAGGAACTGGCCGAACAGGCGTCGGCGGCGAAAACGCGGTTCCTGGCCAACCTTGGCCATGAGATCCGCACGCCGATGACCGGTGTGCTCGGCATGAGCGAACTGCTGCTGGCCTCGCCGCTGGATCCCCAGCAGCGCGGTTATACGCAGTCGATCCGCCATGCCGGTGAGCACCTGCTGCACCTGGTGAACGATGCACTGGACCTGGCCCGGATCGAATCGGGGCGCCTGGAGCTGCAGTCGCGACCGTTCGCACTGAACGGCCTGCTGCAGGACCTCGCCGCTCTGATGGCGCCGCTGGCCGCACAGAAGGGCCTGCGCTTCGTGCTGGACAACCAGCTGCCCGCGGGCCTGCAGGCGACCGGCGATGCGATGCGGGTGCGGCAGATCCTGCTGAACCTGCTGTCCAACGCCGTCAAGTTCACCAGCCGCGGCACCGTCACCCTGCTCGTGCGCCGCGAGGACGGCCCACGTGGCCTGCATTTCGAAGTGCACGACACCGGCCCGGGCATCAGCCAGGAACAGCAGCAGCGCCTGTTCCGCCGTTTCGAGCAGGCCGACGGCGCACGCACTGCGGCGCAGTACGGCGGCAGTGGCCTGGGCCTGGCGATCTGCCGCGAGCTGGCGCAAGCCATGCAGGGCCGGATCCGGGTGGAGAGCCAGCTTGGCAGTGGCACCCGCTTCGAGGTGAGCCTGCCGTTGCCGCTGCAGCAGGATGGCGCGAGCGAAGACGGCGAGGCGACGCGGGGCGAGGACGCCGTGGCGAACATGCCTGCGCTGCGCATCCTTCTGGTGGAAGACGATGCCACCGTGGCCGATGTGGTGATCGGCCTGTTGACCGCGCGCGGCCATGAGGTGGTGCATGCCGGCCATGCACTGGCGGCACTGCGCGAGATCAGCGCGGGCGATTTCGATGTCGGCCTGCTGGACCTGGACCTGCCGGGCCTGAGTGGTTTCGAGCTGGCCCAGCACCTGCGCAACCAGGGCTACATGCTGCCGTTGCTGGCGGTGACTGCGCGTACCGATGCGGACCTGCAGGAGCAGGTGGAGGCCGCGGGCATCGGCGGATTCCTGCGCAAGCCGGTCACTGGTGAGCTGCTGGTCGAGGCGATTGCGCGGGTACTGGAGCGGTAGGTTTCTTTTTGCAGGGCTTGCAGCCCTGCACCTGCTTCAATCAACGGCAACGTCAACTTCAAAAGCTGGCTATCCGTGGGATGGCGGGATGGGTCCGGTTGAGGGGGACGCCGTAAACCCGTCCATGGGGGCCTGGTCGCGGCATCCATGCCGCTCACACCCCCTCAACCGGACCCACCCCGCCTTCGACAGACGTCTGCGATCTGTCGGAACGGAGTTCTGCTCTGGTGGGTGCCGACCGTTGGTCGGCACGAATGAACTCATTCTATATCTGACAGATGTGCCGACCAACGGTCGGCAGCCACCCACAG